>CAYSGL010000294.1:0-2348 GCA_964430725.1 uncultured Pseudobdellovibrionaceae bacterium | reverse complement strand
ATTCGACAGACCATAAAAAGGAAGTAGAATATCCGCCTGTATGTCTTCACATACATCATCGTCATATCGTACGCGCACAGCTTTCAACACGCCGTCCGTTCCCGATAAGCTGTCAAGTTGTGCGGGTACAGCCAGCCGTACGCGCCCAAGCCCGACCAGATGCTCCAACTGACGGACGGATTCGGGCGCGGCCCTGAACTTTGCCCGCCGATGTACCAGTGTCAGGCTTTCCGCCACGTCGCACAAAGACAAGGCCCAGTCGACCGCGCTGTCGCCGCCGCCCGCAATCACAATATTCTTTCCGGCAAAATCCGCTTTACGGCGGACGGCGTAGAACACCGATTTGTTTTCGTATGCTTCCAACCCGTCCAGCGGAGGACGGTTGGGACCAAAAGCGCCAGCACCCGCAGCGATAATGACCGCACGCGCCTGTATGCATAGATTGGTACTTGTCAGCACCTCCAGATAGCCATCATTGTCGCTAATAGAAACAACTTTCTGTGATAAATGGTAGACTGGCTTGAACGGCGCGGCCTGACGCTCCAGATTTTCAACCAGTTCGCCGGCCAGAATGGACGGACATCCGGGGATATCGTAAATCGGTTTTTCAGGATACAGCGCGGTGCATTGTCCGCCAATGTCCGGCAACGCATCAACCACATGACATGAAAACCCCAGCATACCGCATTCAAAAACCGCGAACAGGCCGACCGGCCCGGCCCCGATAACAGCCACATCGGTTTTGTAAGTTTCTGCGCTCATGGCTTTTCCTTGTCCCGCTTACTGGTATAAGAAGATAAGACAGCAAAGAAAAGCGATAAAAATATGGCCGAGCATATCACCCGCACCGAAGACGACACCGCCGCCCTTGCCGCGCAGCTGGCCCAACACGCGCAACAGGGCGATATATGGGCGCTGCACGGCAATCTGGGGGCGGGAAAAAGCGTGTTCGCGCGCGGCTTTATCCAATCTCTCGCCGGACCAATCCCCGTCCCCAGCCCAACTTTCACCCTGATCCAGACATATGACACGCCGGCAGGTCCGCTGCATCATTTCGACCTGTATCGCCTGGAAAGTCCGGAGGAAGTGTTGGAACTTGGATGGGACGAGGCTATGGCGGAGGGCATATGCCTGATAGAATGGCCGCAAAGAGCGGACGGTTATTTACCCGCCGCGCATAAAATTATTCATATCGCCCCGCAAACAGACGGTTCACGAAAGATCACCATCCATGATTCCCGTTCCTGATAACGCTTTTATTCTGGCCGCCGGTATGGGAACACGCCTGCGGCCTTATACCGACACCATGCCCAAACCGATGGTACCGGTCGGCGGGCGCCCTATTTTAGACTATACGATGGACCATTTGCGTGAAATCGGCGTGAAAACAGCTTATATCAACCTGCATTACAAGGCAGACGTGATTAAAACGCATCTTTCATCCAGAAAAACACCTGAAATTCACTTTTCTGAGGAGAAAAACCTTCTTGATACGGGGGGAGGGCTTAAAAAATGCCAAAAATACCTAGAGATATCACCTTTTTATATGATTAACGGTGATGCTTTGTGGGAAAATGGGGGAATCAATACCCTCTTATCGCTCGCACAAGCCTTTGACCCAGAGACAACCGATATTTTATTGTTACTGCACCCGGTTTCAAGCATGACCTTAACGCATGGTGTCGGCGATTATGATGCAGAGGGGAATCATGCCACAAGAAATCATAAAAAACAGGGACGGTATATGTTTAGCGGGGTACGGATCGTCCATCCGCGCATCTTCGCTTATCCCCAGATGAGCCAAGATATTTTCTCGTTTCTAGAGGTTATGGATGAAGCAGAAAAACGGGGACGGCTTGAATGTCTGATTAATAAAGGCACATGGCACCATATCAGCACGCCAGCCGATCTCGACGCCGTTGACCGTCATTTTCGGGGACAGGATTAATGAAACGGCCAGCGCTCTATAATATCCCGTCCGGCAGGCCTTTTGCCCGCGATCTGGTGCGGGGCGTCCTGTCCATCGACGGAGACGATCCGGCCCGATTGAGCCGCCGGCTTATCCTGTTGCCGACCCGCCGCGCCTGCCGCGTCGTCCGCGAGGCGTTTCTGGGTGAGACAGGCGGGCGCCCCCTGTTGCTGCCGCGTCTACAGCCATTGGGCGAGGTCGATGACGAAGAAATGATGAGACTTCGAGCTGAGAGAGGAGGAAGGGCGGGAGGGTGGAGCGCAGAATTGAGCCGGAAACGGGAGTTTGAAGAAGCCTTCAGTAGTATTTGGATTTGAGTAGACATTTGGCTCTCATGCCTTCATGCTTGCTCTTTCGATTGAGATTGTGGAGACAAGAC
>CAYSGL010000293.1:0-2364 GCA_964430725.1 uncultured Pseudobdellovibrionaceae bacterium | reverse complement strand
CCTCTGTGTCATCCTCCGACTTGATCGGAGGATCTCGTGCCCCAGGAAAAAACTTACTTTGTTTACATCGTAACGAATAAACCCCACGGCACGCTCTATGTCGGCGTCACATCGAACCTTCTCGGACGCACATGGCAACACAAAGAAAAAACCATCGAAGGCTTTACTAAAAAATATAATTGTTCACACCTCGTATACTACGAGGCACACGAAAATCCTGAATCAGCAATCCGCAGGGAAAAGAGATTAAAACACTGGATACGCCGCTGGAAAATCGACCTTATCCAGCAAATGAATCCGGACTGGCTGGATTTATTTGAAGACGGCGTGAGATCCTCCGGTCAAGCCGGAGGATGACATTTTTTACATTATGAAATTCAAAAACCCTTGGTAACACGCTGTTATCCCGCTATAACATCCCTATGCCCCAACCGTCCGAAAATACCGCCCGCCGCCAAGCATCCGCCACACCCCTGCTTGATCAGATCAACGATCCGGCGGATATGCATGGCCTGAGCGATGAACAGCTGAAGCAACTGGCCGACGAACTGCGCCGCGAAACGATTGATGCCGTCTCCGTCACGGGGGGTCATCTGGGCGCGGGATTGGGCGTGGTCGAATTGACCGTTGCCATTCACGCCGTGTTCAACACACCGGATGACAAACTGATCTGGGATGTCGGGCACCAATGCTATCCCCATAAAATTCTCACAGGCCGCCGCGACCGCATTCGCACCTTACGGCAAGGCGGCGGGCTGTCCGGTTTTACCAAGCGCGCCGAAAGCATATACGATCCCTTTGGCGCGGCGCACTCTTCAACGTCAATTTCCGCCGGCGTCGGTATGGCAACGGCCAGCGCGCTCGCGGATAAGAAAAACCACGTCATCGCCGTCATCGGTGACGGTTCCATGTCCGCAGGCATGGCGTATGAGGCGATCAACCATGCCGGTGACCTTGATTCAAACCTGATCGTCATCCTCAACGACAACAACATGTCGATTGCCCCGCCGACCGGCGCGATGAGCCGATACCTCACCAACCTTGTTTCATCAAAACCCTATATCACCGCGCGCGAAGCCGCGAAAAAAGTCACATCCATACTTCCCGCGCCGTTGCGCCGCGCCGCCGCAAAAGCCGAAGAAGCCGCACGCGTCGCCATGGGCGGCGGCACGCTGTTCGAAGAGATGGGCTTTTATTATATCGGCCCCATAGACGGGCATAATCTCGATAACATCCTGCCCGTCCTGCGCAACCTGCGCGACAATGCCCCCTACGGCCCGGTGCTGATCCACGCCGTGACGCAAAAGGGCAAGGGCTATGCGCCGGCGGAAAACTCCGCCGATAAAATGCATGGTGTGGCCAAATTCGATGTCGTCAGCGGCACGCAGCATAAGGTCAAATCGAACGTTCCCGCCTATACCAAAGTTTTCGCGCAAGCCCTGATCGAAGAGGCCAAACACGACGACAAAATCGTCGGCATCACCGCCGCCATGCCCGGCGGAACAGGTATGGACCTGTTCGGCTATGACTATCCCGAACGTATGTTCGATGTCGGTATCGCCGAACAACACGCGGTGACCTTCGCCGCCGGCCTCGCCGCCGAAGGCTATAAACCCTTTGTCGCGATTTACTCCACCTTCCTGCAACGCGCCTATGATCAGGTCGTGCATGATGTCTGTATCCAGAATTTGCCGGTGCGCTTCATGCTCGATCGCGCCGGATTGGTCGGTGCGGATGGCTGTACCCATGCGGGCGCGTTTGATGTCGCCTATCTCGGTTGCCTGCCCAACATGACACTCATGGCCGCCGCCGACGAAGCCGAATTGATGCACATGGTTGCGACATCTGCCGCCCATAATGACGGCCCCATCGCGCTCCGTTATCCGCGCGGCGACGGCATCGGCGTTGATCTGCCCGAACGCGGCACGCCGCTTCCCATCGGCAAAGGCCGGATTGTTTATCCCACCGTCATCCCCGGCAGCGAGCGGAACGCGAGCGTGAACGGGGACCCGGCACAAAAACGTCGCGCCAGCGACACGACAAACCGGATCCCCGCACAAGGCGGGGATGACAGTAAGAGAGATGTGGCGATTTTATCCTATGGCACCAGATTGCAAGAATGCCTCGCCGCTGCCGATCTGCTGGAAAAGAAAAACATTTCTGTCACCGTCGCCGACGCGCGCTTCGCCAAGCCGCTTGATGAAGCGCTGATCCGTCAACTGGCGACCGATCACCGATCACTGATCACCATCGAAGAAGGCGCCATCGGCGGATTCGGCTCATTCGTGCTCGAATTCCTCGCCCGCGACGGATTGCTCGATTCCGGCGCGCTTAAAGTCCGCACCATGCACCTGCCCGATATTT
>CAYSGL010000292.1:0-2365 GCA_964430725.1 uncultured Pseudobdellovibrionaceae bacterium | reverse complement strand
CTTCGAGCTTGATGTTGTCCGACATGGAAATTGATCCCTTCATGGTGTGGTCCCCCTAAAAGAATAGACTGGCTGATCTGGGTTAAAAATGATTTAATTTTTATTTGTTAGACTGAAAAACATAAGCCATGTTCTGGAAAAAACCGCCAAGCCAGCCGAAATCGGGCAAAACCGCCTCTCCCTCGCGCGATGAATTGATCGCGCAGGCAAAGGCTGGCCTGCGCGCGGCGCGGGCGGAGCTGGGGGAGGAAAACATCGCCAAAATGAAGGCGATGGTACTGGCGCAGCAACAGCGCGAAAAGGCACAATCGTCGCCGCCCCCCGCTGGATCATCGCCCGTATCGCCATCGGCGGACGATCTGTCACCGGCGCAACGGGCGCGTGAATTGATCAAAACCATGGATAAGGCGAAAGTCGCCGATTATATCCGCACAATGTCAAGAGAGGACGATTGAGATGCCCGTTTACAAGGCTCCGATAGAAACCATTAAATTCGTGCTGCACGAGGTGCTGGGCGCTGAAAGGCTGTCGGCGGACATTCCGCAATTCGCCGATGCGACGCCAGAGCTGATCGACCAGATCATCGAGGAAGGCGCAAAAATGTGCGAAGAGGTTCTCTTTCCCTTGAACCAGTCGGGGGACAAGGAGGGCTGCGTTTATGACAATGGAAAGGTGCGCACGCCCGACGGGTTGAAGGATGCCTATAAAATATTCGCCGAATCCGGCTGGTGCGGCGTGTCGGCCTCGCCTGATTTTGGCGGTATGGGGTTGCCGCAGCTGGTCAATACGGTGATGCAGGAAATGATTTGTGCGGCGAATATGTCTTTTGGCATGTATCCCGGCCTCTCGCAGGGCGCGTACCATGCGCTTGAAATATATGGCACAGACGAACAAAAACAAACGTACCTGCCCAAACTGGCCAGCGGCGAGTGGGCCGGAACGATGTGTTTGACCGAACCGCATTGCGGCACCGATCTGGGGTTGATCCGCACCCGCGCCGTGCCGAATGATGACGGGTCCTATGCCATAACCGGCACCAAGATTTTTATTTCCGCCGGCGAGCATGATTTGACCAACAATATCATACACTTGGTATTGGCCAAATTGCCGAACGCGCCCGATGGCGTGAAAGGAATTTCGCTGTTCGTGGTACCAAAATTGTTTCACGTGAAACAAAATGCGCCAACCATGTCGGATAACGGTGTGACGTGCGGTTCCATCGAGCATAAAATGGGAATCAAGGCGTCCGCGACCTGTGTGATGAATTTCGAGAATTCAACAGGATGGCTGGTCGGTGAGCCGCATAAAGGCCTTCGCGCTATGTTTGCGATGATGAACGCGGCGCGGCTTGGCGTGGCGATGCAGGGATTGGGTATTGCCGAAGTATCATGGCAAAATGGGTTGGCTTATGCCAAAGATCGCCTGCAAATGCGGGCGTTGGACGGGGTGAAAGCACCGGACAAGCCCGCCGATCCGATTATCGTGCATCCGGATGTACGGCGGATGTTGTTGCGGTCCAAGGCTTTTTGTGAGGGTGCGCGGGCGCTGTCCTATTGGATCGGCATGAGCCTTGATATTGCCGAGCGCCACCCCGATGCAGACAAACGCGCCGAGGCCGAAGATCTGGTTGCGCTAATGACGCCGATCCTGAAAGCCTATCAGACCGATATGGGGTTCGAGATCGCCAACGAAGCCATCCAGATTCACGGCGGCCACGGCTATATCTGGGAATATGGGGTCGAGCAATATGCGCGCGATGCCCGCATCGCCCAGATTTACGAGGGCACGAACGGTATTCAGGCGCTTGATCTGGTGGGGCGGAAAATGGGCGCGCATATGGGGCGCTATCTCCGCCGGTTCTTCCATCCGGTGCATGAATATATCGAGGCAAATCAGGATAATGCCGCGATGCAGGACTTTATTTTCCCGCTGGCCAAGGCCTTTGCCAAATTACAGCAATCGACCGCCATGGTCGCCCAGCGCGGCCTGAAAGACCCGAATGAGGCAGGTGCGGCATCCAGCGATTATTTACGTCAATTCGCGCTGGTCGCCATGGCTTATATGTGGTGCCGTATGGCGCAAACGGCGCAGGCGCGTCTGGGTAACGGTAACGATACGTTTTATCAGGCAAAAATCGATACAGCGCGATTTTTTATGGAGCGTATGCTGCCCGAGGCCGACGCCCGTTTCAAAATGGTTATGGCCGGCGCCGGTACCCTGATGGGAATGGATGAAGACGCCCTGTCCGCGTAATGTTGTGGCGCTGAACTCAATTCAATAAATGCATATCTATTATGCATAAATTGAATTTTAGGTTGCGAAAAACAAGGCCTAATCTGTGATTATGCCTGCGTCGCCCCAACGC
>CAYSGL010000291.1:0-2367 GCA_964430725.1 uncultured Pseudobdellovibrionaceae bacterium | reverse complement strand
AATTAAACACCGTAACAATCGCGGCGGGCGCGTTTTTGTACGCCACCGAGAGCAGGAATTGCGCCGCCATGCCTGATAGCCCGCAGGCCAGAATAAGCGGCGCTTCGCTCCAGGTTGGCATGGTGAAGACAACCGGCAACGGAATCAGAGCAACAAACGTACCGATGAGCACGAAATAAAAAGTGACGGTCTGCGGACTTTCGGTTTTGCCAAGGCCGCGCAGGAGAGTTTGCAAAACGGCATGAAAGCAGGCGGCGGCTAAAGCCAATGTGACGCCAAGGGAATTGAAATTCCCTGCAGGTTGGAGCATCACAAGAACGCCGATAAAGCCGATGCCGATTGCCGCCCAGCGATAGGGGCCGACGCGTTCTTTTAAGAAAAAATATCCCAGCGCCGGCACGATCAGCGAGGCCGTGAACAGGAAGGCCGTAACATCGGCCATGGGCATGGTGGCAAAAGCGGCGAAGGTAACCATGAGCGAAAGCGTGCCGATGACCGACCGCGCGACGATGCCTTTGACATTGGATTTAATCACCAATATTTCCTTGCGGCCCATGACGTAAATCACAAATAAGAACGGCAGAACGCCGATAAAATTCCGGTAGAACGCGATCTCGGCGACATGGTGCGTTTCGGATAGGAGCTTGGCGAAAACCTGCATCACCGCCATCAGGAAAAAGGCCGCAATCCCCGCCGCCATACCAACAAGAGGGTTGTCTTTATGCGGGGATAAAAAAGGCGGCTGTTGGTCGCCGCCTTCCTTATTTATGAGTGTGTTTTCCGCCATTAATTCTTGGCCTTGTCGACCAGTTTCCCCTTACCGATCCAGGGCATCATGGCGCGCAGTTTTTCGCCGACCTGTTCGATGTCATGTTCGGCCTCAAGGCGGCGGGTGGCTTTAAAGCTCGGCTGGCCGGCCTTGCATTCCAGCATCCAGTCGCGCGTGAAGCGGCCCGATTGAATATCCTCCAGCACGCGTTTCATTTCCGCCTTGGTTTCGGGCGTGATAATGCGCGGGCCGGTTTTATAGTCGCCATATTCAGCCGTGTTTGAAATGGAATAGCGCATGTTGGCCATGCCGCCTTCATACATCAGATCGACGATCAGTTTGACTTCGTGCAGGCACTCGAAATAAGCCATTTCCGGCGCGTAGCCCGCTTCGGTCAGTGTTTCATACCCGGCCTTGATCAACGCCATCAGGCCGCCGCACAGCACAGCCTGCTCGCCGAACAAATCGGTTTCACATTCTTCCTTGAACGTCGTTTCGATGATGCCGGACCGCCCTCCGCCGATCGCGGAAGCATAGGAGAGGCCGATATCTTTTGCACTGCCCGATGCATCCTGATGGACGGCGATCAAACAGGGAACCCCACCGCCTTTTTGATATTCGCCGCGTACCGTATGGCCGGGGCCTTTGGGCGCCACCATAAAGACGTCAAGGTCCTTGCGCGGCTCGATCAGGTTGAAATGGATGTTCAAACCGTGGGCGAAGGCAATCGCGGCGCCTTGCTTCATATTGTCGTGCAGGCTTTCGTAATAAATATCGCGCTGTAATTCATCGGGGGTCGCCATCATCATCACGTCGGCCCACTGCGCGGCATCTTCGACGCTCATGGTTTCAAAACCGGCATCCTGTGCTTTTTTATTGGTTGCGCTGTCAGGACGCAGGGCAATGCGGACATTTTTCGCGCCGGAATCACGCAGGTTTGCGGCATGGGCGTGGCCTTGCGATCCATAGCCAACAATCACGACTTTTTTATTTTTGATCAGATTGACATCGCAATCCGTGTCGTAATAAACGCGCATGGATGTTTGCGGCGCGTTGGCGGGTTTCAATTTGGTGATGCTTGCTTGTGTCATTATATGTTTCCTTCTATTGCATTGCTTTTTGAACGGTGTTCGACAGCTTGATGAAATCGCTCATCTCGCCGACAATCAATCCGTCCTGTTTTCCGATGACCTTACCCTCGTCCAGACGTACCTGAACAAGCACGGCGGCATGGGATGATTTGAAAATGCCCCATTGCTGCGCGAACAGGCAGCTATAGGTTTTATCAAGCTCCAGCCATCCATCCTTGGTGACCGCGTCAATCGTCACGCGGCGATGCTGGCCTTCAATATTGTTTTCAAGGGAAAAATTAACCGATTTTACTTGGTCTAGAGTCGCGGGGGCGATCAGCGATTCAACGCCGGCGCGACAGCCGCGTTCCATTTTCTGATCGGCCTGGTCCTGCGATACGCATCCCGACAAGAGCAAGGCCGCCGCGACCGATAGATATAATTTTTTCATGGGAAAGCCCTTTCTATAAAACGACCGAACCGCGCATCATCGCGGCAACACCTGTCCGGCTGACATTGACAAGTCCC
>CAYSGL010000290.1:1486-2380 GCA_964430725.1 uncultured Pseudobdellovibrionaceae bacterium | reverse complement strand
CCAGCAGCTGGAAGCCCTCCACCAGCCTGTCGCCGATGCGCTCGGCGAAATTCCATCTACGAAGTGCCGCTGTCCTATCACAAGGAAGGGCTGGACACGCAAGTCCTCGACGCCTTGGGCATCAAGGATGCGAAAGCGCCCGATCTTTCCAAGTGGGAAGAGATCGTCCATCGCATCAAGAATCCCGAAACGGAAGTCACCATCGCGGTCGTCGGCAAATACACCAACCTCGCCGACTCCTATAAATCGCTGAACGAAGCGCTGACCCATGGCGGCATCGCCAACAACGCCAAGGTCAAAATCAAATTTGTCGATTCATCCCTGTTCGATGAAGAAGAAGAGGGAATTATCCATCAACTTGATGGCGTGAATGGAATCCTTGTCCCTGGCGGCTTCGGCGAGCGCGGCGCGGAAGGCAAAATCAAAGCCGCGAAATTCGCGCGCGAACGCAAGATCCCGTATTTCGGTATCTGCTTCGGTTTGCAGATGGCCGTACTTGAAGCGGCGCGCAACACGGCGGGGATTAAAGACGCTAACTCCACCGAGTTCAGCGAGAAAGGCACGCACATCGTCGGCCTGATGACCGAATGGACGAAGGGCAACGAAACGCAAAAACGCGGCAAGGAAACGGATAAGGGCGGCACGATGCGCCTTGGCGCGTATCCGGCCAGCCTGAGGAAGGGGTCGAAAGTCGCCGAGATATACGGCACCACCGATATTTCCGAGCGTCACCGCCACCGTTACGAAGTCGATATCAATTACAAGGACAGGCTGGAAGAAAAAGGCCTGATTTTCTCGGGCCTCTCGCCCGATGGTTTGCTCCCCGAGATTTGCGAGCGCAATGACCACCCGTGGTTTATCGGCGTGCAATATCACCCGGAGCTAAAATCCAAG
>CAYSGL010000290.1:0-1476 GCA_964430725.1 uncultured Pseudobdellovibrionaceae bacterium | reverse complement strand
CTTTGATCCGCACCCGCTGTTCGTGTCGTTCATCGACGCGGCCATCGCGCAGGGGCGGTTGGTGTAAGTCAAAAAATAAAGGCCGGTTCGATCCGGCCTTTTTCATTCCTAGCTGACAGCCCCGTTCGGGTCCCAGCCCCGCTGAGTTGCCAGCGCGATGACGCGCTCGGAGTTTTGCGCGGTGGGTGGCATTGTTCCGCACGAAAGGCGCGATACAATTCGAAAATCCAGAGAAGCAGCACAAATCTCTTTTTTGCCAAGCACTTCAATACAAAAAGTTGCGGCACTTACGGCCTGATCCGGCCTGACCGTGGCCAGCCCGTCGCCATTCACTTCCTTAAATTTATGACGATAACGCTGCAAACCTCTTGCGCGTACTTCCGCAGATCTGTTTCGCTTCTGTTTACCCACGACAGCCCCCCTATACAAATTGAACAAACAAGGCTGAGATCTTATTCATAATCACGCCCTTGTTTCAAGGGGAATGTGATAGAATCTTACAATTAAGGGGCTGGAGCTTGATCAGGACTTCCGGCTTCATACCATTCTCTGGTGGCTCCCGAGACTCTATTTTGCACCCCTGACGGTAAGTTGGACTGCTTACCATTTACAAACGCAGTTATGTGGGATGTCTTGCAACCGGCCATTTTCGCGATAACTGCAAGATTGGCAAGTTGTAAAGCGCGGCGTAAGGCAGGAACGGTGGAGAGGTCCAGTTTTTCCGGTTTAGCCGGACAACGATCGTGGCTTTTACGGCCTGTTTTTTTTCGTGCTGTTGGCTTGGCGAACATAAAATTACTCCTACATGCTATTTTCCTAATATAAAAACACATAGACATAAATCGCAAGAAAAACTTTGTGAAATTTACGGTGGACGAGGTATAACTCCCTGCATGAAAACCGTATCCGTTCAAAATATCCAGATTGCCAATAACAAACCTCTGACGCTGATTGCCGGTCCCTGCCAGATGGAAAGCCGTGACCATGCCTTTGATATGTGCGGCGCACTGGTCGAAATTACCAAAAAACTCGATATTCCGTTCATTTATAAAACCTCGTTCGATAAGGCAAACCGCACCAGCCTGTCGGGAAAACGCGGCATGGGACTGGAGGAATCCATTCCGGTTTTCGAAGCACTGAAACAGGAATTTGGCGTGCCCATGCTGACCGACATTCATAACGAAGCGCAATGCGGCATCATGGCAAAAGTTGTCGATATCATTCAGATTCCGGCCTTTTTGTGCCGCCAGACGGATTTGCTGCTCGCCGCCGGACAATCAGGCGCGGTCGTCAATGTAAAAAAGGGCCAGTTTCTTGCTCCGTGGGACATGAAGAACGTCGCCGATAAAATTGCCTCGACGGGTAATGATAATATCCTTCTGACCGAGCGCGGTGCGTCTTTTGGCTATAACACCCTTGTTTCAGACATGCGCAGCCTGCCGATCATGGCGCAAACCGGCTATCCGGTGAGTTTCG
>CAYSGL010000289.1:0-2400 GCA_964430725.1 uncultured Pseudobdellovibrionaceae bacterium | reverse complement strand
AAGAGCCTCCTGCGGCTCTTTGTTTTTTTGCACACACCATAACGCATATATCTCGCGCGCCATATTATTCCCCCGATAATATATCAGCCGCTTGATTGCCTTGTCGTCCTCCTCTGAAAATTCGGCAGCGCCCTCACGCACCGCCGCCACATGGCGCTTTTGCACGCTCGACAAAACAAGATGCGTATCAATATTATTCAACAACGCCAGGCGGGTCAGCGGATGGTGGAGACGCGCAATCGCTCTCGCATCGACTTGATACAACAAATCAGGCAGCACTTCGCAATCCTGCATTTGCGCGATCATCGGCGCGGGATTATCGACCCCCAGTATCTTTAGAATTTCATGGGTAATGCGTTCGCGCGACAGTGCGGCAAGATGGGGGGCGGCGGCGCGGCATGCTTCCAGTTCTCTTTCATCATTTAATGCCCAACCAAATTGCGCGGCAAACCGGAAATAACGCAGAATGCGCAGATAGTCTTCCGCAATGCGTGCCGACGCATCGCCCACAAACCGCAAACGGTGCGCATCCAGATCGGCAAGCCCCTGCCCCAGCGGATCATAAACATGCCCCCCTCTATCGGCGTATAGCGCATTCACCGTAAAATCGCGCCGCGCCGCATCCTCGGCCCAATCCTGTGTGAAGGCAACCACGGCACGCCGCCCGTCCGTCGCAACGTCTTTGCGCAATGTCGTGATTTCGAAGGTCTGCCGTTCGGCCACTGCCGTCACGGTGCCATGATCTATGCCCGTCGGGATGGATTTTATACCGGCTGCCGACAATTTATCGCGCGCATCCTGCGGAACCAGAAGCGTGGCAATATCAACATCCCCGCCAAACCGTCCCATTAAAGCATCACGCACGCATCCCCCGACAAACAAGGCCTTTCCCTCGCCAAGCGCGTCCATCACGCGGCCGGCGGCCTCATCTTTCATCCATTGCGTCGGGGGTATGGTCCGGTCAGGTATCATACTCCACCCTACCATATTTTTTCATCGCTCATTCAACGAGATTTTCGCGTTTCCAAACGGGGCGCTCTTGCATTTTGCAAGGCATGCAAGACGTTTTGCAAAAATCGTACGGGCCTTATGGCTTATACGATATGTGCGCCAGTTCACTATGGCGGACAGGCTTCGTGCCCATGATCTGGCGATAGACATACACCCCTTCCAGAACGCGCTGCACATAGTTTCGCGTTTCATAGATGGGAATTTCCTCGATCCAGTCGATCATATCGCGCTGGGAATCGCGCGGGTCGCCAAACTGCCCTATCCATTGGCTCACCCGCCCCGGCCCGGCATTATAGGCCGCCGCCGCCAGCGCGTACTCCCCATCGTACCGCCGCACCATATCACCCAGATACCGGCTGCCCAGACGGATATTATAATCGGGCCGCGCGGTCAGCCAGTCATTTTGATGGCCTATGCCAATTTTCCGTGCCGTTTCTTTTGCCGTTGCCGGCATTAATTGCATCAAACCACGCGCACCGGCTGAACTGACGGCCTGCTGGTCGAACCGGCTTTCTTGCCGGATAATGGCATGGGCCAATGCCCATTCGATATCCCGGACATCCCCCATGCGTTGTTCCAGCGTCGGATACAGCAAGCCTGTCAGGACCACGCCATGCTGGTTCAACGCTTCCTGTGCGATACGGATAGCAACGGGCGTTTGCCCCAGCGCATACGCCGTCGCCGCCAGCCCTTCGATCTGGGCGACAGACGCCCCTGCCCCTGCTCCATGGGTCAGGAACAGGGCGGCCTCGTCGCGATATCCCGCACGGGCAAGATACTCTGCCGCCCGCGCCATGTCGTTGTTTCGAACCGATTGGCGGGCCGTATGAACAGGGCGCACAGGCGGCAGGGCCTGGTCGGGCATGCCAAGCGCCGAAGCCGCCATCTGCCCGTAAAATGTTGTCTGGTATTTCGCGGCCACTTGATACCACTGGCGGGCTATGTCGGGATATTTTAACACCTCGCTTGACCGCCCCGCCCAATATGCCGCGCGTGATTTGCTGATCGGCGTTTCGACGTTGTGATACATACGTTCGAACGTCTCGAACGCTTCCCATGGTTTGTTCACAAAACGCAAGGCAAGGAAACCGGACACCCAAAGCGCCTGCGTCGAGGCGAACCCTTCGCTTTGATCGTGCCGGCGGGCAAGATCATAGGCGCGCGAATATTGCCGCGTTTCCATCAAACGGCGAATAATAATATGCCGCTCCGTCCACCAGTCGGACGGATTACTGACATCCTTCATGCGCGGCTGGGCGGCCAGAATTTCAATAGCGCCGTCATTCAGGTTTTTCTTGCGCCGCCAGCGCAGGCGCTCATACATCAACCCGGGATCTTTTTGCAGCGTAGCCGGAACCTTGGCGATCAATCCCTCTACCCCCGATGAAT
>CAYSGL010000288.1:0-2426 GCA_964430725.1 uncultured Pseudobdellovibrionaceae bacterium | reverse complement strand
ATGGAATGGCCAGTTATTGCGCTATGGGCAATGGAACAATAAGTTAGCGCTGATTGATAAGGATAAATTTCTGTTTTCCGCGATTGATGATCTGGATTTGCCGGGCGGTAATGAAATTGAAGGCCACTATCAACCGATTGCCAAAGGGGGAGCGCGCATCGGCCAGATGCGCATGCCGATGTTGCATGACTGCGCGGATAATTGGCAGGAAAGGCACGACCGTTATGCATGCTGGGAAGCAGGCATGATGTTGCGCAACGCTTTTCCGCGTGATCCGGTGCCGCGCCGGGAATTGATGAAGCGCATTTTCCGCGCGCTCCCATGCCGGGGCATTTTGATGTTTATCTATGGTTATGTGGCGCGTCTGGGAATTTTTGATGGCCGGGCGGGACTGGATTACGCCCTTGCGAAAGGACGTTATTATCATGCGATCTCACGCGCCAAAAAAAAGATGGAGACAGCGATCTGATCGCCTGTGCCAATATCTGGCGCGTATAAATTTTCCATCGTCGAAAGAATGAAATGCCCATTTTGCGGCGGATAATTAATTGTTGAGCGCGGCCACATGCCGCGCGCTTTTGTGAAAGCCCGCCGGATTCAAATTGGCAAATTACCTTTGGATAATAGTGTGTATTCCGGCATGTCTGGATAAACCGCCATGTAAAATCATAATCTGCGGCGATGGTTAGGGTTGTATCAAACCGCAATGCGCCAATGATATCCCGCCGATAAAGCATTGCCTGATGGTGCGTGATCATACCGGCGATTATATCATGGCGGGCTTTTTTGATGTGGTTTTGCTCGACCGCATCGCCGTAAATAAAATCGACGTCAAGACCAGATAAGTTGTGCAGGGTATCGGGTGCGGCAAGCTCGTCGCCCGCATTTAAAAAAAGAACATACTGTCCCGATACAAGTTCTATCCCCTTATTCATAGCATCATAAATGCCTTTATCGTCTTCAGAAATTACAGGCGTGAAATAATCGAGCGTTCCGTCCGTTGATCCGCCGTCGATGATAAGCCATTCATAATCGCCGCAAGTTTGGGCGCGTATGGAGGCCCCCGTTTTTTGCAAGCCCGGAAGGTTATTTTTGGTAACGGTGACAATTGAAAAATGCGGTGGTTTAATCATTGCCAATTGCATCAATATATAATCCGGTTATGGCCAGATTAGCCAAAATCTGACTGATGCGCTCTGCGCCGTCCATAAAGTTGAACGGCTTGGGATCGCGCGGGACGATGATGGTTGACCCTGGCGTGATAAAGGCAGGGGCGTGGTTCCAAGCGCTGATGCGCAAGGGTTTGGCGCTGCCATCCGGCAGGATGACGAAGGCCCTGTCTGAATCGGCGAAATAGGTTGTGCCGCCTGCCTCGCGAATATAGTCATTCGGGGTTTTCCCCTGTCTGAATTGGAGGGCGGCGGGAGATAGAACCTCGCCGGCGACACGTACCGTCATGGGGCGTTTGGGGATATAAATCCGGTCGCCGGCCTCTAACAGGATATCTTGCGCCGGATCAAAGGTCAGGATCGCGGGGTCCGCTTCGACGGTGATGCGTCCGATTGCCTGTGCGTTTTTAAGTTGTGATACCAAGCTTTGGGTCGCGCTTACCTGTGTCATATCGGGTTTTTTATCTTTATCTTGCTGGGCGAGGGCGGCAGCCAGCTTCATTTCGAGATCCTGTGCCTGGGCGCGGTATCGGGCCTCTTCCGCGACGCGCTCTGCTTTACGGCTGAAAATTGCGCCGGGCGGATAGGCCTGTTTGCTTAATCCGCCGGCACGCTCCAACAGGCTGCGCAATGTATCGCCAGGCATCAGATCGTATTTTCCGGGATGTTTGATTTCTCCCAATAATGTAATGCTTTGGTCGGTTACGCGCTGATAGGCCTGATTGACCCGTACGGTATCCCCGGGATGCAGGGTCATGCGCGATACGTCATCGTGCGTCATTGAAACCGTCAGGCGTTTTATTCCTTCGGGGCGCCGCAATGAGAGTTCGATATTATCCTTGGCCGCTTCGACCGTCAGGCCACCAGCGGCAGCAAGTAAAGCGCCCAGCGATGTATCGCTGGCGACGGGATAAGCACCGGCGCGCCGTACGGCGCCACGCACATGGACGCTCCTTTCCTTCAGGAACGAAACAAGGAACGGATCGCTTTGTCGTCCTGTTTCGGGCGAGGCGGGACGATCTGTGGAATATGAAATGGGAGTCAGCAGATCGCCAGCTGCAGAGACGCTGTCCTGTTTTACCTGTAGCGCGGCGATATCGCTGTTTGCAAACAAGTGAACCTTGTCGCCTTGCTGTAATGGCAGATCATCCCGCTTTTGAACAATCTTCCGTGGTGAAAATTCCAGATAGGTGCGGGTCAGTGTATCGGGATCGAGGCGCTCTATAATGCCGATCAACGGATAGATATCTTCACCCA
>CAYSGL010000287.1:0-2427 GCA_964430725.1 uncultured Pseudobdellovibrionaceae bacterium | reverse complement strand
GTAGGAGCCAAGCTGGTCATAGAAAATCAGGGGGCGTTCTGATGCAAGATCGCGTAAATAGTGCTTGGCCAAATCACAATTCCCGCCAGGGCCGCCATGTACGTATACAAGGGGCAACGCATGTTTCGTTTTGCTGGTGTAGATGTGAAAGGCGGTGATGTGACCGCCGGGAACGGATATTTTTTTCGTCTCTTCGATAATGTCCATGCCTAGTATCTTATCAGCGCCGCGCCCCATGTAAAACCCCCGCCCATGGCTTCGAGCAGGAGCAGATCGCCGCGCTTGATGCGACCATCGCGCACGGCTTCGTCGAGGGCGAGCGGGATCGAGGCGGCAGAGGTGTTGCCGTGTTTGTGAATGGTGACGACGACTTGGTCCATGGGTAAGTCGAGCTTTTTGGCGGTCGCTTCGATGATGCGGATATTGGCCTGATGCGGGACAAGCCAGTCGATATCCGCGCCCGATATATTGTTTACCTCACATACTTCCTTAACGATATCGGCCAGATAGGTCACGGCGTGTTTAAAGACTTCGCGGCCTTCCATTTGAATATGGCCTTTGGTGCCGGTGGTGGCGGGGCCGCCATCGGTATAGAGCATGCAACGCCCCGCGCCATCGGCGTAGAGATGGGTGGAAATGATGCCCTCGGCGGTGTCGCTGGCTTCGAGTATCACTGCGCCGGCGCCATCGGCAAATAAAACACATGTTGTGCGGTCACGCCAATCGACGATCGAGGACATTTTTTCAGCGCCGATTACGAGTATGCGCCGCGCATTGCCGCACTTGATAAACGCATCGGCGGTTGAGAGCGCGTATACGAAACCGCTGCATACGGCCTGAACATCGAACGCCATGCCGGGAGGAATACCGAGTTCTGATTGAACGCGCACGGCAACGGCGGGAAAGGTCTGGTCGGGTGTCGTTGTCGCGACGATAATGCCATCAATCGTTTGCGGATCGCATCCGGCAGCCTCAATCGCGTTGCGGGCAGCGGCAATGGCCATGTCACTGGTGGCCTCATCCGGCGGTGCGATGTGGCGCGCTTTGATGCCCGACCGCTGGACGATCCACTCATCGGATGTATCGACCATTTTTTCGAGCTGGGCATTGGTAAGGATGTTCGCAGGCAGGTAGGAGCCCGTTCCCGCAATCACGGATCTTATTTTACTCATTCGGTTGCTTCTCCGGCGAGCGAGGAGAAGAAGGACTCCTGACTCATCACTTTTTCGATATCAAGCGCGACGCGCTTGTTGAACCCGTTCTTAACGAGCGACGCGGCGACCTGGAAAGCATTTTGCGTGCCGATCTCGTCGCTGCTGCCGTGACTCTTCACGCAAATACCATCAAGGCCGAGAAACATACCGCCATTATATTTGCGCGGGTCGACTTTGTCCTTGAACTTTGAAAAGGCACGAGCGGCCAGCGCATAGCCGAGCAGGGCAAAGGGAGAGGATTTAAACGTTTCTTTTAGCGCACTGTTGGTGAATTTACCGACGCCTTCCATTGTTTTGAGGGCAACGTTACCGGTGAAACCGTCCGTCACAATTACATCAACGGTTCCTTTCATAATGTCGTCGCCCTCGACAAAGCCGTGATAGCTGCCCGGGAATTTCACGCTGGACAGAACGGCATGGGCGCCGCGTACTTCCTCGTGCCCCTTCATGTCTTCGGTTCCGACATTTAATAATCCGACAGTCGGATTGCCGATCCCCATGATGATCTTTGCATAGACCGCGCCTAATACGGCGAATTGCGAAAGAACTTCTGCATCGCACGCCAGATTTGCGCCAAGATCGAGCATGACCGAGCGGCCTTTCATTGTCGGAACGACACTGGCGATTGCCGGGCGTTCAATGCCGGGCAGGGATTTCAGGATCATCTTGCTCATGGCCATCAGCGCGCCCGTATTGCCGGCGGACACGACACAATCGGCGCGTCCTTCTTTCACCGCTTCGATGGCCAGGCGCATGGACGAACCCTTCCCTTGACGGACGGCAACCGAGGGTTTGTCGTGGCTGGAAATGGCCTTGTCCGTATGGACGACCTCGCACGCGTTTTTCAGGTCACGGTGCTGGCTCAGCACAGGCAGGATTTTCAACTCATCACCAAAGAACATAAAGCGAAGCGCAGGATCTTGTTTCAATGCGGCGGCGGCGGCGGGAATGATAACCGGCGGGCCGTGGTCGCCCCCCATGGCATCAATCGCCAAAGTGCAGGAAGTAGTCATGTGATCGGTTCGTATCCCTAGCTATTTGATCGGAAGGAGAGAATAAACGTCTCGAACGCGTCTGTCCATGCGTGGAAAATATTGATATCTCACGAAAAAACCGCCCCATAGGGGCGGTTCTTCATAAATTCCATGAAGATTAGTCGCGGGCCTCAATAACCTGACGGCCTTTGTACATGCCGGTTTTCAGGTCGATATGG
>CAYSGL010000286.1:0-2450 GCA_964430725.1 uncultured Pseudobdellovibrionaceae bacterium | reverse complement strand
CGCCCATTCACCGGCTTCGTCTGCTGTTATCAAGACAGAGTAGGATTTACCCGGCTCAACGATAACAACGTGCTTGTTCGGCATCTTCTCGACGGGTTGCCCGTTATCCAGCTGCACAAACATGCCATGCAGGTGCATTGGGTGCGCCATCATGGTTTCGTTTGTAAAAGTCATTCGGACACGTTCACCGTATCTCAGACGGAACGGCTCTGCGTCCGAGAACTTCTTGCCGTTGAGTGTCCAGATATAACGCTCCATGTTACCGCCCAAACGGACATCGATGGTGCGTTCTGCTTCGCGTTTATCCTTTTGGATGCCTGCGTAACGGAGATCTGAATAATCCAGCATCTTGTGACCTGGAGGGGTTCCGGCTTTTTTCCAGCCGCTGATCATATCTTCAGGCGTCATAACCATGTCCTCCATGCCTTCCATGCCCATATCGCCCATCGTCAGCAATGCGCGTGGACGTTGTTGCGGCATTTCGCCTTTCATTCCATCGCGCGGGGCAAGTGTACCCAGGGCAAATCCAGAACGGTCGATTGGCTCGGCCACAACCGTGTAGGCTCTATCATCCTGCGGTGTGACAACCACATCGTAGGTTTCGGCAGGGGCAAAGCGGAACTCATCGACCTTCACAGGCTCGACATTCTGCCCGTCAGCTTGAACCACATTCAGTTTCAGCCCAGGGATGCGGATATCAAAGAATGACATGGCCGAGGCGTTGATAAAACGCAGGCGGACACGCTCCCCTGGCTTGAAGATTCCCGTCCAGTTTTGATCGGGCGTTTTGCCGTTGATCAGGAACGTGTAACCCGTGACATCGGCTAGATCGGTGCGCATCATGCGCATGTCGCCCCAGTCCTTGGCATCCTTCCATGCCTTGGAGAAACCGCGCTTGCTCACATCGTCAAAGAAGTCGCCTATCGTAAGACGTGTGTTTGCGTAGTATTCCGAAGACATTTTCAGGTTTGCCATGATGTCTTCAGATCGCTCTTCCGAATAATCGGAAAGGACAATCACATAGTCACGATCCGTGCGGATTGGGTCTGTACCGGCAGGATCAACAATCAGCGCACCGTAAAGCCCATCCTGTTCCTGACCGCCAGAGTGGGCGTGATACCAATAGGTACCTGTCTGGCGCAGCGGGAAGCGGTAGGTAAAGGTTTTCCCTGCAGGGATGCCAGGATAACCGCCAAAGGTTGGCACCCCGTCCATATAGTCAGGAAGCAAAAGCCCGTGCCAGTGGATGGAGGTTTCCTCTTCCATTGTATTTGTTACATGAATAATGGCTTCGTCGCCTTCTTTAAAGCGAAGAACGGGGGCTGGGATGCCACCATTGACCGTGACTTTTTCGATGCTTTTTTCTGTGATATTCACAGGCTGGCGTTCGACTACCAGATTATATTCGACGGTTTTGGCGTAAGCTGGGGTTGCTGTCGCTATTATCCCCGCAAGCGCCACCATCCATAGATGATGTTTTCTCATAACTTAAATCCTTGTGTAACTGACGTAAGGACACGCCCGTCCAGCGCGGACGAGGTGCGCCGTTAAAACAGAAGATTTAAGCCCGTGGAGGGCGTTTTATGCGGGAGTGGAGGTCAGAAATAACGATTTGTTGCTCAAAGGAGAACGGGGCTTTGACTGTACGCGGAAAAGAAAGGCCAACATCAACCGCTCCGAAAATCTTTGCGTACCCGCCGCAAGAATTGCTTACGCACTTGCACTTTCCTTCACAATGGGAAGTTTTGTCCGAGGTTTCTTTCTTCGAGGAGGTTTTCTGAACATCTTGTTTTTGTTCACCATGACCAGGGCAATCTTCATGGGCGGTCTGATCAGACACGGCTACCGAATCGGCAGCAGCGACCACTGGCTCCATGATATGATTCATGCTGGCATGCGAAATGGAAGGCATTGTCCCAAGGACGAATGCAAGGACTACCAGAACATTAATGGCAATTTTCCATTTCATAGGTCAGTATTATAGCATTAAACAATATTTTTAGGAAGGGGGCTTTGGTTAATTTTCTTTAATCTTGAGCATTTGGTCGGTAACGGCCATTTTTTCTGGCCCCGCTGAATCTAATCAACTGCAAATCAATTAGCCCAGCAATATCACGCTTGGCCGTCCGCAGCGTCACTCCCCACGCAGCCTCTATGTCATCGGCCTTCGATGTCAGTCCTTGCTGTACGCGCCCTAAAAACCATAGCTGTCTTTGATTGAGATTGCTTGCCTGCGTGAGTGGCAAAGTGACATTTATAGTGACAGAACTGACACTATAAATCTTCGTTTTGGGGACATTTGAAACGATAATCATGCTGAAATGTTAAAGCAGTTTCAAAAAATCGCGGAAATGAAAGCTCTTAGTGAGTAAGAGGAAATTTGCTGCCAGCAAACCCAGCCAGCTAGTTTTGCTTCTTCCAGCCGTACCAGGCCAGAAAAGCGGAAAAAG
>CAYSGL010000285.1:0-2476 GCA_964430725.1 uncultured Pseudobdellovibrionaceae bacterium | reverse complement strand
ATCTGATCGAAATTTACCGCGAAGATATCCCGAGCCTGCCGCTACTCCTTGACTTGCTTCGCGCCGAAAAAGACAAGCGCTTTATTCTTTTTTGCGATGATTTGTCCTTCGATGAACAGGATAGCCATTACAAATCATTGAAGGCCGTTCTCGAAGGCGGCATCGAAGGTCGTCCGGCGAACGTCCTTTTTTATGCGACCTCGAACCGACGCCATTTAATCCCCCGCCAGATGATCGAGAACGAACGCGGCACCGCCATTCATCCCGGCGAAAGCGTCGAGGAAAAAGTCTCTCTCTCCGATCGCTTCGGCCTCTGGCTCGGTTTTTATCCGTGCGATCAGGATGCCTATCTCGCCATGATCAGGAATTACGCCAGACAATATGGTTTAACCGTCGATGAAAAAGAAGCGCTTGAATGGGCGATCACGCGCGGGTCGCGCTCTGGCCGCGTCGCATGGCAGTATATCCAGAATGTGGCAGGAGAGCAGAAGAAAATAGTTTAACCTTTTTTGTCATTCCCCGCGAAGGCGGGGAATCCAGTGGGCTTGGCTCTGGATCCCCCGGTCAAGCCGGGGGATGACAACACAAGGGAAGACGCTTGGTGGCCTTGGTGGTACAAACTTTACAAATACTTCTGCGGATCGAGGGGCTTCGTGCCCTTGCGGATTTCGAAGTGAAGTTGCGGCGAGTCCACCCCGCCCGTTGCCCCCACCGTTCCGATGGATTGCCCCGCCTTTACATTCTCGCCGCGCTTGACCAGCATCTTGTCCATATGGGCATAGGCGGTCATATACTGGTCGGCGTGGCGCACAATCACCAGATTGCCATACCCCTTTAATTCATTACTCGCATAGACGACCGTTCCGTTTTCGGCGGCACGCACCGGCGTTCCTCGCGGTGCCTTGATATTAATGCCGTCATTATGCAGCCCGTCAGCCTTTGGCCCATAGCTTGACACGACATTCCCCTGTACGGGCCACATAAACTTGCCGCCTCCTGTTCGCGGCGGAACCGTATCGGGCAGTTTTGGCGGCGCGGTAGATGTTTTTTGCACCGTGGCGCTGCCGGAAGATTGTGACTGTGAGGATGCTTGCGGCGCAGGCGCACTCAATACTTCGCGATCTACTTTGTCCGGCAAGGGCGCCTTGCCCAATGTTGTTGCGGCGGCTGGCGCCGATACAACAGTTTTGTCTTTGGGGGATGGCAGTCTCAGCACCTGCCCTATTCTCAATCGATACGGACTCGCCAGATTGTTAAGCCGCACAATGTCACTTTGCGGCACGTCGAATAAATTGGCGATTATGTGCAGAGTGTCGTCTTTTTTGACTGTATATTCGTTGGGCGGCGGCAGGCGCAGGCGATACCCGACAACCAGCTTGTATGGCGCAGATAATTGGTTCAGCACAACAATATCGCGCGTCGGCAAATGGTAATGTTTTGATATGCTATACACGGTATCACCGGGCAGGACGGTGTGGATTCCGGCACTGCCCGCCCCCGCCCCCACGCCATAGGACACGCTCGGCGATGGAGGCTGGGAACATGCCCCCAGCGCCATCAATCCGGCAATGACCCAAATGCGTTTCATGCGGCAACCTCGGCCTCCGCCACATCGGGCAGTAACGGCACGAAGCGCACCGGCATCAGATCCTGCATCGACCATGTATCATCGGATAGTTTCGTATAGCGCTTGAGCACCTGTTCACCCGGCCCGCCGACAGGAATAACCAAATGCCCGCCGACCTTTAATTGTTCTAGCAACGCCGACGGCGGTTTCACGCGCGCCGCTGCGGTTACGATAATTTTATCGAACGGGGCCTGATCGATCCCGTTGATGCGCGGCCAGCCCTTCATCCCATCGGCGCAGATCGCCGTGATATTGCGTACATGCAAGTCCTCAAAACGTTTGAGCGTCGCTTCATGCAGTGGCTTGTGACGTTCGATCGTGTAAACGCGCCGCACGCATTTACTCAAGACCGCCGCCTGATATCCGCACCCGGTGCCAATCTCCAAAACCTTGTCGCGGTCATGCGGCTCCAGCGCCTGCGTCATGGCCGCCACCACATAAGGTTGCGAGATCGTCTGACCGCAATGGATCGCCAGCGCCGTATTCTCCCACGCGCGGTGACGCATTTCCGGCAAGACGAATTCCTCGCGCGGCACACATTCAATCGCGGACAACACAGAATCATCCGTGATGCCGCTTGCGCGCAATTCATTGATCAGCTTGGCTTTTTCGTAAATCATCCCGTTCATCCCCCTAGTGAATCACAGGGGGCACGGGCGATCAAGACTTATCCACAGACTTACCCTAACTCTAACCGTCATCCCCGCAGCACCCTGCGAAGCAGGGTTTGCACAGCGGGGATCCAGAAAAGTAGCGGCGCAAAGCGCCGCACATTCGCGCTGGATACCCGAACGGCACTCGGCTTTGCCTCGCTGGTCGGGTATGACGACTTTATTTAACGGATAAAAT
>CAYSGL010000284.1:0-2483 GCA_964430725.1 uncultured Pseudobdellovibrionaceae bacterium | reverse complement strand
CAAGTTTGCAGGGGTTTAAGCGTTATTTTTAACCGCAGAGACGCAGAGGACGCGAGAGGAAGTGTTGAAAAACTCTGCGCGCTCTGCGCCTCTCGCGGTTCAAATTTAAAGGCGCTGCGCGCCATAGGGATTTAATGCCGGAAATGGCGCATGCCGGTATAGACCATGGCGAGGCCGCGTTCATCGGCGGCGGCAATGACTTCTTCATCGCGGATGGAGCCGCCGGGTTGGATGACGGCGGTCACCCCCGCTTCGGCGGCGGCGATCAGGCCGTCAGCGAAGGGAAAGAAGGCGTCCGATGCGACAACCAGCGGCGCGCCTGCACCGGGATGCAGATTGAATTCTTCCATTTTCATGGCGGCGATGCGCGAGGAATCGCGGCGGTTCATTTGCCCCGCGCCGATGCCGACCGTCGCGCCGTTCGCGGCATAGACGATGGCGTTGGATTTGACGTGCTTGCCGACTTTAAAGGCGAAGAGCATGTCTTTGAGTTCTGCATCGGTCGGGGCGCGCCGCGTGACGATTTTGAGGTCGGATTGTTGAACGATGCCGTGATCGTCGTCTTGCAGCAGGAAACCACCGGCGATGCGTTTGATAGTTTGACGCTTGGTTGCGGGGTTCGGCATGTCACCAGTGGTAAGAACGCGCAGGTTTTTTTTGGTGGCCAATACTTCGAGCGCGTCTGCATCGACGGACGGGGCGATGATGACTTCGCTGAAGATGTCGATGATGCGCGCAGCGGTTTTGGCATCAAGCGGACGATTAAGCGCGATGATGCCGCCAAAGGCGCTGACGGGGTCGCATTTGAGGGCGGATTCATACGCATCGAAGACATTTGCGCCGGTGGCGACGCCGCATGGGTTGGCGTGCTTGATGATGGCGACGGCGGGATCGGAAAATTCCGCAACGCATTCAAACGCGGCGTCGGTGTCGTTGAGGTTGTTATAGGAGAGTTCCTTGCCTTGAAGAATCTCGGCGCGGGCGGCGCCGGGGCGCTTGTCGCTATCCATTAAATAAAGAGCGGCGGACTGGTGGGGGTTTTCGCCGTAGCGCAGGGATTGTTTCAGTGCGCCGGAAAAGCTGGCGCGTTTGGAATAGTCGGGCATATCGTCCTGACGCGCGAACCATCCGGCGATGTTGGCATCATAGGCGGCGGTATGGGCGTAGGCGGTGGCGGCGAGGCGCTTGCGCAGGGCAAAGGTGGTCGCGCCGTCATTCGCGGCGAGTTCGTCGATGACAGCCTGATAATCTTCCGGTTCGGTGACGATGGCGACGAAGGCGTGGTTTTTGGCGGCGGAACGCACCATGGCGGGGCCGCCGATATCGATATTCTCAATGCAGGTATCGTAATCCGCGCCGCTATCGACGGTTTTGACGAAGGGGTAAAGATTGACGACGACGAGGTCGATGTCGGCGATGCCGTTATCGTTTTGCGCCTGCACATGCTCGGCGTTGTCGCGAACGGACAGGATGCCGCCGTGAATGGTCGGGTGCAGGGTTTTGACGCGGCCATCCATCATTTCGGGGAAGCCGGTGTGCTCGGAGACTTCTTTGACGGTAATGCCAGCGTCTTTGATGGCCTTGTAGGTGCCGCCGGTGGAGAGGAGCTCGATGCCGTAGGCGCTGAGCTTTTGGGCAAATTCGACGAGTCCGGCTTTGTCGGACACGGAAATCAGCGCGCGTTTGATCTTCACGGGGGAGGGGGATGTCATGGTCTGGCCCTTTGGCATGGTTGATTGCATGGGGCCTGTTATACGGATTTTGCTCTATGTGGCAAGAGGGGCGGCCGGTTCTGTAAACAGGACGCCGTCTTCGGCCAGCCGCTGGCTGATCAGTTTGAGGATTTTATCTCGCCGGTCATGGGCGATATCCTGCATGACGTTGCAGCAGAAAATAATGTCGAATGTGCCAAGCCGCTCGAAATTTTCCAGCAGGTTGCCGTACTGGAAGCGAACCATGGATGAGACAGGCGGTTTGATTTGCCACATGCCGCCGCTGACCTGATCGAAACAGGACAGCACCTGATGAATAGACAGGCTGCGCTGGATATCGTCTTGCGTGTACAGGCCGGATCGTGCCTGGTCGAGCGCGGACGAACATATATCGGTCGCGATGATCTCGACCTTCAGGCCGCCCAGCAGATCGGCGTGGTCGCGCAAGAAAATGGCCAGTGAATAGGCTTCCTGTCCGGTGCCGCATCCGGCGCTCCATATGCGAAGCAGGCCGCTGTCCGAACGGGCCATGGCCATATGCGGCAGGATATAATCCCGCAACTGTTCGAAATGCTCGGGGTGGCGGAAAAACTGTGTGTCATGGGACACGATCGCTTCGATCACATCTTTGATCAGACCGGGATCGGGGATGCCGCGCAGGGCGATGGTCAGGGCCGGAATGCTGGGATATCCCCATTTGGCCGCCACCGGCGCGAGGCGCGATTCCAAAACCCATGATTGTTCGGCCCCGATATACAGGCCGGTTTTTTC
>CAYSGL010000283.1:0-2489 GCA_964430725.1 uncultured Pseudobdellovibrionaceae bacterium | reverse complement strand
AGTGACTTTTCCGTGCTACGCCGACTCGGCGTGGGCACGGCGCGCAAGAATCGCGAATGGTGAGCTGCGTCGCCAGCACAACTCGTTGCGGCGGAAGACTTCGGTCCTCGATTTGCGCCAACAGCATTTTGACCGCGACGCTCCCCATTTGTTCGAGCGGCTGGCGAACCGTCGTGAGTTTGGGGTAAACGAGGGAGGCTTGAGGAATATCATCGAAGCCTACGATGGAGATGTCGTTAGGCATTTGCAGACCGGCGTCACGTACGGCATCCATCGCGCCAAAGGCTGAAATATCGTTTGACGCAAAAATGGCCGTTGGCGGATTCTTCTCGGTTTGCAGCAAGCGCCTGGTGTGGTCGTACGCGGTTTGCTGCTGGTAATCGCCTTCGAGAATCAATTCTTCGCAGATCGGAATATCGTAGTCTGCGAGAGCTGCTTTATAGCCACGCAAACGATCTACGGCACTGCGGATTGCGAAGGACCCTTTGATGAAGGCAATCCGCTTGTGGCCCAATTCGATCAGATACCGCGTCGCTTCATAGGCGCCCTGCCAGTTTGTAGCCTCGACTACGTTACTGTTTTCTGTAGCGTCCGCCTGATCGACGAGCACGTATGGGAAATTGAGCTCTCGCAGCCAGTCGAGGTAGGCCGTTGGAACCAATGGGGCAACCAACAGCAGGCCTTCCATCAGTCCGTTCGGCATGGCGTTCACGTAGTACGATTCTTTGTCCGGGTGGCGATGGCTTGTGTACAGCATCAGGTCATAGTTGGCATGTGCCACTGCCTGATCGATACCCTGTGCAATTGTGCCGACATAGCCATTGTCGAGGTTTGGTACGAGCAAGCCGATGATCTGCGAACGTCCGCCTGCGAGGCTGCGCGCAGGCAAGTTGGCGACGTAACCGAGGCGTTCCACCGCTTCCATGACGCGCGTGCGTGTGGTTTCCTTGACAAATTCGTATCCGCTCAGGACGCGGGAGACTGTCGCGTAGGAAACCCCTGAAGCACGGGCCACATCCCTAATTGTGACGCGGCGTTTTTTGCATTGACTCTTATTCATCAGTTTGCAAGCGTTTGCAATTATCTGCCGAAAAAAAGACGGGACAGTCCGTCGTGCTGCCACTATTTGTATGTTGTTGCAAAAACATTTGGCACATAACCCCTTGCGTCCTCAATCGGGTCGCATTGCCGGGGGTTTCTCGCCCTTTATTTGATTATTACACAGTTTGGCTGCCCATTGCAACCGTTTGCAATGATTATAGGCCATTCTTCTGGTTCTGCAAACGACCGACAAAACCTGGGAGTGGCGAATCAGGTTGAGTCTTTTCGCAGGGGCGCGGCACGCCGCGCCCGTCACGGACTCAATCTTCTCTGCACTCTCCAAAGTCTGGTGGTCGCAACGAAGGCGCGAACCAGCGCGAGGTTCGCTAGCCCGCATACTGCTTCATGTGCGCTTGCAGGCCGACAGGACTTTACAGTCAGTCCCTAATCAGCGGAACAGACAGGGTGCAACAGGCAAGGCTGCGGGCAGAAACATTCACGTCCTTCGTGCCAAGCTGTTGCACCCCGGTCCTCTGTCCAGCCGTTTAAGCGAGGTCGATTTCTTCTCGCTGCAAGGCCGCTTCATCAGCGCTGGAGCCAACATAGAACAGGTAGGTTCCAGGCTCAAATACCCAATCTCGCCGCTCATTGCTGAAATATCGAAGCTCTTTACGGTCAACAGGGATTGAAACAGTTGCTGTTTTTCCGGGCTCCAGCCAGACCTTCGCAAATCCCTTGAGAAGCTTCTTCTGGCGATCTGCCGCAGACTGTTTCAGGCCAACATACACCTGAACCACTTCAGCACCTGCTTTGTCGCCAGCGTTTTTGAGGTCCACCGTGACCACGACACGGTCATTCTGATGGGTGAGTTGTGGTACGCCATATTCCCAGGCCGTATACGAAAGGCCGAAGCCAAAAGGGTAGGCGGGTGTGTAACCATGCTTATCGAGATACGAATAACCATGATAGAGGTCATACGTGATCTCAGCATCGGTGTTACTGAAATAGGGGAGATGCCCTTGATCCTGCGGAATCGTGAACGGCAGCTTGCCCGATGGATTCACATCTCCAAAAAGAATGCGAGCCAGAGCGTTACCGCCTTCCATACCTGAATACCAACCGTACAGGATGGCAGGGACAATGTCTTCCCACTCATGGGTCATGATCATCCCACCACCTATGAGCACAACAATCGTATTGGGGTTTATGCTTCCTAGCCGCCGGATCATATCGATCTGGGATGGTTTTAGAGAAAGGCTTTCCCGGTCTCCACCGAATGCGCCGCGGTCGTCCGATGCGGTCGCGTCCAAATCCAGGCCTTCTGGCGACTTGCCCATGTTCTCGTAGCCCTTAATGACCGCTTCGGAAAAGGAAAAGCCGGGAATTGGGGCTGGAGAGATATGTTCACCTTCGTCATGCTTATCATTACCCGCGACGATGATTACACA
>CAYSGL010000282.1:0-2519 GCA_964430725.1 uncultured Pseudobdellovibrionaceae bacterium | reverse complement strand
CGTTGGACATGGTCGTGCCGTTGGGGTGAACGACGCGAATTTGCCACCAGCCGCGATTGTTGTACGAGGCATCACCCGGACGATTCTGGAAGGCGGGGAAGCCTTCACCGCTATAGGGCGGGGTATCGCCGGGGCCGCCGTTGTCAAAGTTGGCGGAGTCCAGGTCGTCGGAGTTGTAGGTCCCCGCCGTGATCCCCAGCCCCACCAGCGCCGACCCGGCAACGTTGGCCAAGGTGATGTTTTGGGCCGCGCCGCCTTCAAACTGGGTGCGCTGGATCACCAGTTCACCATTGTTGCCGAGAAAGGCTGTCGCGCCGACAATGTTGGCGTTCACATCGGCGATAATATCGTTGATGGTCCGCACATCGACATCGGCAGTTGCCGATGTCGGGTTGATCCCGTCATCAATTTCATAGGTTCGCGCCGGCCCCCCATCGACCGAGATCGAGAAGATATGGCCATGGGTTAAGCCAACATCCTGAACCAGACGCGATACGGCGGTCAGGTTGTTTACCGTGCCGGCAGCCGAGGCATGAGGGCCGTAGGTTTTGGTGAACTCAAAAGTCAAAACCTGCGGTGCGCCAAGGCTGTCATATACGGTCAAGCCACGGGAAAAATCCGGTGCGAAGGCCCCCGACAATGCATTGGCAAGTGTTGAGTCAACCTCCGATGCGTTCAGATTCAGGGAAATTTCCGCACTGGATGTCGGACGGGTCAACCCGCCGAGGAAGGCCACATCCGCCGGTACCAACGAGGTTAAATCCCCCTGGTTCGCGGGCAGGTTGCCGTTGGCATCCAGCGGCCATGCGTAAAGGACGAAACCGGCGGTGTTGCGCAACAACCCTTGCGCGTCTTCGCTAAACGATCCGCTGCGGGTATAGAGCATTTCCTGATCGGCGCTGGTGGAGCGCTTGACGGCGAAGAAGCCGTTGCCGGAAATGGCGGCATCGGTGGTCGATCCGGTCTGTTGAATCGGACCTTGCTGGTTGACTTGCTGAATCCGTTTGACGGCGACCGTCCCTGGTGAATAGCGGGACGAACGCCCCTCGGACGTAACAAGGCTGTAAAAGGCCGCTTCCGACCGTTTAAAGCCGATTGTGTTCACGTTGGCGATATTATTGGCGATCATGGCCGTGGATTGCGATTGTGCGCCAAGGCCGGAAACGCCGGTAAACAAAGATCCAAACAAGCTCATGATACTCTCCTGTGGTTAGATTGGGTGTTGTTCGTCGGTTGTGATTCTAAACTCATGTGCCCTCGCTTTCAGGATCGGTATCCTGTCCAGCGGTGAGGTTGGTCGGGTTCTGGGTTGCTTGAATGACGTTACCCATTGCCACGGCGCGGTCCCCAACCAAGAGGAAGATCACACCGTTTTGCGATTCGATCCCGCGGACCGTGCCGTTGACGGCGCTGGTAACGCTGATCGGTTTGTCCTGATTGTCGGCGGCATCGACCTTGATGCTATAGGTTCCAACCGGGACGGTATTGCCATTATTGTCCTTGCCGTCCCACTCGACCTTGTGTGCGCCAGTGCTTTTTGGGGCGTCCATATTGCGGACCAGTGTGCCGTTTTCATCATAGATGTTCACTTTTGCAATTTTAGCGTCAGCCGTCAGGGCATAGTTTATGTTGACTGGTTTGGTGCCGTCCCAGTGGGCTTCGCCGCTGGTATAGGTGATGTCCATGCCGACATAGCCCAGCGCAACGTTGGAAATGCTGGCCAGTTGTAGCGACAACATATCATCCAGCTTTTTATTGGTGTTGATCGCCTGTTCAACCTGACTGAACTGGACGAGCTGATTGGTGAATTCATTCGAATCCATAGGGTTCAGCGGGTCCTGATTTTGCAGCTGTGTCGTCAACAGGCGCAGGAAATCACCAAAATCGTTGGTCAGCTTGATCGCCTGCGTCTGGGTGTTCAGCGCATTCTGGGCGGTTCCGGTCAGGGTTACATCGGTGGTCATGGTGTTCTTTCTCCCTCTTTTCCTTTAGGCCAACAGGTCATAGCGTTGCAGGCCGGTTTCGGAATCGACATACCAGTTCATTGTGCTTTCGATGATGACCGGGGCGTCGCCGTCATCGCGCTGCTGCCCCCCTGCGCCGCCTTGATTGCCGCCGCGCCCGTCATCAAAACCGTGGTCGTGGGCGGCCAGTTCAAAGCTCAAGCCATCGCTGCCGGCATCGACGCCGGATTCCGCCAGTGCGCGTTCCAGAGCTTGGGAATCCCGTTGCAGCATCAGCATGGTTTCAGGCTTTTCAAAAATCATATGTGCCTTGACCGATTTGTCCTTGGTGAAATGCATCTGGATTTCAATCCGCCCCAATTCCGGCGGGTCGAGATGGACGGTCATATTGCGGTTTTCACCGCCCTGCGCAGCGCGGCTGATGGTGATGGCTACGGCCTGCGCGGCCGGGTGGGGTTGCCCGGCTTGTTTGACCTGGGTAACCAGACTTGATAATTGCGCCGGGCCGTTGACGATGGCGTTGCTCAAGCCGCCCTGTTGCGCATTGGCCCAGTC
>CAYSGL010000281.1:0-2536 GCA_964430725.1 uncultured Pseudobdellovibrionaceae bacterium | reverse complement strand
GTGGAATCCCCGCACAGGATTTTGTGATCGCCGCAGAGCCACAGATCGCCCAAGACACTGACAGGTTTTTCAGGAATTTCCGGTGCGGCGTTCTCATCCGTCAGACCTTCACCATCAGCGTCACCGTTGAGAAAGGCTTCCAATTCTTCATCATTGAAGCCCAAAAGGCCAAGATCAAATTCTTCACCATCCAGCGCCTGCAGCTCCTGCCGCAACAATTCATCATTCCATCCGGCATTCTCAGCGATTTTGTTATCGGCGATGATCAACGCACGGCGCTGCACCTCGTTCAGATGCTTGAGGCGGATGGCAGGAACCTCTTTCACGCCCAACATGCGGGCAGCCATCACACGGCCATGCCCAGCGATAATGCCACCGTCATCCCCAATCAGGATCGGGTTCACAAAACCGAATTCCGTCATCGACCCTGCGATCTGTGCCACCTGAGCATCCGAATGCGTGCGGGCGTTCTTGGCATACGGGATCAAATGATCAACGGAAATATATTCGACATTCAGAGCCAAATCTGTGGTCATGTGTTTCTCCTTCAGGTTTTGGGTGCGCAGTCATAAAAAGGCGGGTGCGCACTTCTGGGTGCGCACCTCTCAAAGCCTTTATTTTCCGCTGTTTTTGTAATCAGGCGCGTAAAATGCGCACCCAGAAAAAAAGTCTGTGACTAAAAAAGTCCTGCGCCTCAGCCCGCCGCATAGGGGCGAAGTGTTCCGAGTACCTTTTTGCCTTCGTCACCACGCCTCATATGCAAAAAGCCACGCAAGAAAGCGTGGCTTGGGAGGGAATGGTCGCGATGATAGTGATTAGAATGCCAAAAAATGTTCGCGTTGTCCGTAACAATTATGTTCGAACATTTTTTATTTATAGAGCTTTCGTTTAAACCAAAGCGCCACGCTGACCATGGCTATCAGGACAGGGACTTCTACCAGAGGACCGATAACAGTTGCGAATGCCACAGGCGATGCCAGACCGAAAGCTGCAATGGCCACGGCAATGGCCAGCTCAAAGTTATTACTAGCCGCAGTGAAAGCAGCAGCAGTTGTCCTGCCGTAGTCCGCGCCGATTATCTTGCCCATGATAAAGCTGACAAAAAACATGATGACAAAGTAAATCGCAAGTGGCAAAGCGATACGGATTACATCCAGTGGTAGCTCTAATACCATACCGCCCTTCAGGCTGAACATCGCCACGATAGTTGCAAGCAGCGCGATCAAAGTCATCGGGCCGATTTTGGGCAGGAAGCGGCCTTCATACCATTCATGACCTTTTTGTTTGAGCAAGATTTTGCGCGTGATAAATCCCGCAAAGAATGGAATGCCAAGATAGATAAACACGCTCTCGGCAATGGTACGGAAGCTGACATCCACAATCTGTCCGTCCACGCCGAAGAGCGGCGGCAGAACGCTTAAGAAAAACCATGCGTAAACGCTGAAGAAAAGAAGTTGGAAGATGCTGTTGAATGCTACGAGTGCTGCGACATACTGGTTGTCGCCCTCCGCCAATTGGTTCCAGACGATCACCATAGCAATACAGCGGGCAAGGCCGATCAAGATTAGGCCAGTCATATAGTCGGGATAATCCTGCAGGAATAAAATAGCGAGACCGAACATCAGGAATGGGCCGATCAGCCAGTTTTGTACCAAGGATAGCAACAAGATTTTCCAATCCTTGAAGATCAGCGGCAGCTCTTCGTATTTCACGCGCGCCAGAGGTGGATACATCATTAGGATCAAACCGATGGCAATCGGGATGTTTGTCGTACCAATCGAAAGACTGTTCAGAAATGCGGGTGCTTTCGTGAATACGCTACCAATAGAAATACCCAGCGTCATTGCCAGAAAAATCCAGAGTGTTAGATAACGATCAAGAAAGGAAAGGCGGCGGGAGCAAGAGTTCATTTAAGATAGTCCTCAATCCGCTCTTTCAGCATGTTGAACGCGCTATCAAAAGCTGCGTCGATCTGTGCTTCCGTACCTGTAGCCTTGGCGGGGTCTGGCGTGCTCCAGTGAAGTTTTTTGACGGGGCCGAGGAACACAGGGCAACTTTCAGCAGCCGCGGCATCGCATACGGTCACAACAAGGTCGAAGGTCTGTCCGGCAAATTCATCCCATGACTTGCTGCGCGGAGTTCCTGGAACGATGCCATGGCGCTTTAAGGTATCAATAGACTTCGGATGGACATATCCCGCCGGATGGCTGCCCGCGCTGACGGCTTCGATTGCGCCGTTACCAAGTTGGTTAAAAAGGGCTTCGGCCATGATGGATCGGCATGAATTTCCAGTACAAAGAACAAGAACGCGGCTGGCCATTAGCAGCATCCTCCCTTGGGAGAACAGCAGGATGCTGCCTTGGCGGGCATTTTCTCTGGTGGAATGCCACACGCATCTTGCGCCAAGCAGGCGGTTTTCTTTTCAGTCAATGCGAAGTCTTTGCCGTCAAATTCAAGGCCAAATTTTCCAATCGTGCTTTGCTGGTATTCGACTTCAATCTCCAGATCATCGGCGTTACCCAATACCTTCTTGGAA
>CAYSGL010000280.1:0-2540 GCA_964430725.1 uncultured Pseudobdellovibrionaceae bacterium | reverse complement strand
GTTACAGGCGTCCTTAAAACCCTCATCAATCTTAGTGTCGGATTTATTTATGCGGAAGAAGTCGGCAAACACGGTCAGGATTATTTATTATCATCCATATGGAAGAGGGCAGAAGATATAAATTTAGACAAAAACTATACGGCTAATTTTTTCAAACGATATGATGTCGCGGGCGCGCACATTCTTGCGACGAATCCGTCTCTAATGTATGCGATCGTGAAAAATATGAATGATATACTATCGAAAAATAATATTGATAATCAAATAGACACCCCCGTGAACATCTATTTTTCGATGGGAGAACGCATGATTAAAGATTATATGCTGGCATACAACACTCTGTTTCCTCACATGCAGCACGAACCGATAGTTTCAACGCTGTCACAAGATTTGGAACAACGCATTAAAGAAATCTCAAAGACGGATCAAAACGCGGATACCGCGAGTGCAGGATATGACATTGAACGGTACAAACAGATGACCGCAAAAGAACTTCTTCAAGAAATTGAGAAACTGCTCATCATCACTGAAACGCCAGATGGTAGCCTTGCAGAAACGATGCCTCCCGACATGACATTACCGGCCCCAACCATGCCCTGACATCACGCCGCTTTTGATGGCACGGCTGACTGCACGCGCGCAAAATGCGCATCGATCAGGCCGAATATATCTGTAATCGGATAAGGCGCGCCCGGCTTGACGATCCCGCCGGTATCGAGCAGATACCCCTCGCCATCGTGCTCGCCGTTCTTAAGCGCGACGAACCCGACCATGTCGCTGAAGCCGCGCAATATACCCGTTTCATGCACCAACGTAAAATCCGGCCCGATCGCTTCGGGATAGGTCAAGGTGACGAAAAGCGACAATCCGCGATTGTCAATATCACCAAATAAAGGCTGGCCATTCTTGTCCTGACAAGCCTCCAGTTTTTTCTGGGCCAGCTTGCCCTCTTCCTTGGTTGCAAATGTAATCAGAAAATCACGGCTCATGCGCGTCTCGACATGCGTAAAACATACGCCTATTTTCTCAAGAAAATCAGCATGGTCTTTTAAACGCCAATAATAAACCGGCGCATCGACCGGCGTTTGATGCAGGCCTGTCGCCAGCACAAGGCGCGGTGCGTCCGGCATAGCCATGATCTGCGCAATCATCCGGTCATACGCTTTATAGACATCCAGAACGGGATCGCGCGATGCCGGCATATACCAATCGGGATTTTTATTCGGCCCGCTATAAGGGGCAGCATTGAACAGGTAGTGATGCTGGATATGCGCACCGGCATTCAAAAACAGGCTGGCAAAACCGGGCGATGATTTCTTCCACTCTGTCTCGAACATATCGACAAGCAGCTGATCCAACAAAATCGCGCGATGATAATGGGTTTTTAGCGCGCGGAATAATTGCATGGTCGCAGCCATCGGGCGCTTGAATAGCGAATAGCGGATAAAACCAAGCAGCACAAAAAAATATGTCGACAATTTGCCGCCGCCTGTCGCGTTTTCATTCACGGCATTGGCGACGGCTTTCGCCAGGCCGCGCATCAGCCAGTGTCCCGTCGTTTTTGTTTTCGTCCAGGGATCAGGAATAAAAAACGCCGGGTCTTGCGCGTTGTTTGCGGCATTCATTGGTGAAATCGCGGCCACTTTCACGTTATGAGCAGCTTCCAAATGCTCCCATATTTGTTTTATTGTTGAACCGGTTACATCACCAAGGCGAAAAATGCCGTGTTCGGAAAAGGTTTTTCCTGTCTGGATCGATACCCACTGAATCCATGGCTCCAATTCCTGATATGTTTTTTCGGACGATGTACAAACAACCCCGTATGTTTCGAAGAGACGGTAGAAATTCGGCAAGTGTCCCCGCTCGGCATACCAGCGCACATAATCGAAATTCAGCTCGTTCAGGCCCAATAGAATAAGCGGTTTGTGTGTCATTAATTGTGCCCCTCCAGAACTTGATCATAAACGGCCAGCGTATCGCTGACAACGCCCCCAACGGCATACTCACTTTCGGCCAGCCGCCGTCCGTTTTCCCCCATAACCCGGCGCCTGTCCGGATCGATCAGAAGGTTGGCAATCGCCTCGGCCAGCGCAGACGCATCGCGCGGCGCAACAAGCAATCCATTATACCCGTCTTTTACCACATCGCGGCAACCCGCTATATTGCTGGTGACAATGGCCCGACCCGTCGCCGCCGCTTCCAACAGGAATTTAGGCAACCCCTCATGGTAGGACGGCAGGACAGCAATATTTGCCAGACGCAGCGTCTGCGGCATATCGGCGCTGGGGCCGTCCCATTCAATCATACCTTCATCCACCCAGGCACGAACGATCTCAGGGTCAAGTGAATGCGGATTCTTCGGGTAAAAATCACCGGCTATAATAAATCGTGCGGTCAATCCCCGCGCACGCAAAAGGCGCGCCGCCTCTACGAACTCATAAACCCCCTTGTCCCGCAGCAAACGCCCTGCATAGAGCACGACAGGGGATGCCGCTTGCGGCTCCGGCGTATAGCAAAAGCGCTGTGTATCAACGCCGGAG
>CAYSGL010000279.1:0-2555 GCA_964430725.1 uncultured Pseudobdellovibrionaceae bacterium | reverse complement strand
ATGGCGATTGAAGCGCGTGAGGACAAGCCCGACTGGAAAACTTTTGGTCATTATTTCCACGCGAAGGAAGAACAGGCCTATGACGCCATCCAGTCGCTGACCGATGAACAACTGGAATCCATCCTGTTGTTCTTGGAGGTCTGCGAGTTCGGGCAGGGCATGGTGGACAGGCTGGATATCTACGAGGACAGCCTTTTCAACAAAATCGCCAAAGACCTCTCGGTGGATATGCGCGATTACTGGCGTCCTGACGAGGGTTTTCTGAAACGCCGGAACAAGGTTCAACTGCAACAGATCATCACCGATATTGATGCAGGAGCCAAACTCGGCAATGCCGCCGCCTACAAAAAAGGTGAATTGGTTGTAACGCTGACCAAGCACTTTATCGCGGCCAAGAAAGCCGAAAATCCAGCGGAAACCGACCAGAAAGTCAATGACTGGTTGCCGGAAGCTATGAACTTCCCCGCCATCGACCCCGACCGGAAACAGCCGGAAGCCGATGAACTGGAAGATGAAATCCCCGAAGAAGAAGGCGAACTGGACGACGATTACGCCCAAGCCGCTTAAGGCCTACGAGCCACCCGCCCCAAGCGCGGGTGGCTCCCCTTCCCCCATGAATTCCCGATTTAGAAAATGGAGATTGACCCATGTTTGGAACTGAATTCTACCCGACCCCGAAATCCGTCATTCACAAGATGCTGAAAAAGATTTCCCCCGATGCTCGGCATTTCCTTGAGCCGAGCGCGGGCAAGGGCGACATTGCCGAAGCGATTGTCGAGAAAAAAGGCCGCTGGATGCGCGACAAGGTGGATTGCATCGAATATTCGCCGGAATTGGTGGCAATCCTGACCGACAAGGATTTTCCAGTCGTTGGGCATGACTGGCTGGAATATGAGGGCGTTTGCTATTATGACGCTATCGTGATGAATCCGCCTTTTTCCAACGGCGACGACCATTTATTGAAAGCATGGGATTTTCTGCATAACGGCGAGATCGTTTGTCTTTTGAATGAGGAAACGATTAAAAACCCCCATACCGCCGTCCGCAAACGGCTTGCCGCCATTATTGAGCAACACGGCGAGGTGGAATTCTTGGGTGATTGTTTCAGCACCGCGCAACGCAAAACCGATGTGCGGGTGGTAATGGTCTATCTGAAAAAGGTATCTGAGGACGATACGATAGATTTATGGGCGAATGTGACAGGCGAGAAAGCCGTGAAGGATGATATTGGCGGGGATGCCAATATGCTGGCTATTCGGGATAATCTCGGCAATATGGAACACTACTACAATAAAGCAAATGAGCATATGCACATGGCTTTCCAGCATATCCGTAAGGCTGGTTTGTACCTCTCCGCCAACGATATTTATATCGGGCAGGACTACGATAAAATCCTTGAACTGGCCTATAAGAATATCAACGATGCCAAGGCCGAGTTTGGCCGTAAGCACCGGCGGGATGCGTGGATGCACGTTTTCAACCAGATGGAATTCCATAGATGGCTGGATAAAAAACAGCGCGAGGAATTTGTCCGCGATATTGAGCGCAACGGCAATATCCCCTTCACGAAGGAGAACATTAAAGGCACGCTTGAAAATGTGTTCCTGCAGCGCGGCCAGCTTTTTGAACAATCCGTTGCGAATGTTTTTGACGAGCTGACCCGCTACTATAAGGGCAATACGAACCACACCGAGGGCTGGAAAACGAACGATAGCTACAAGGTCAACAAAAAGATTGTTTTTCCGTGGGGCTGTAAATTCGAGAAGGATTACGGGCGGCGGTTTAACACTTATCACGGCTCAAATATCGACATTTACCACGATCTTGACCGTGTTCTTTGCGTCCTGTCCGGCAAGGATTTCAAGAAGTGCGGGACGATAGCAAAGGCCTTGACCCGAAAGTTCGAGATTTTAGGCCGTGATGTAAGGCAGGGCTTCGACAATGAAACAGAAAGCGAATTCTTCCATATAAAATTTTGGATGAAGGGAACCGTTCACCTGACCTTTAAGGATAAGGATTTGTGGGCGCGGTTCAACATCACTGCGGCCAAAGGCAAGCAATGGCTCGGCCAGCAAACGCAGAAGGAGGCCGCATAATGTCCCCTGCTCCATATCAAACCCCGCGTACGCACTTTGTCTGGTGGAATCTGGCCGGATGGGTTGAAACGGCCCTACAGCTGGAAAGCCGCAATGCAAGCCGCTTGAAAAACGCCCAGTGTGCGCTCCATGTGCGCGCACTGCCCTTGCGGTTGGTCTGGGAGGAAGGCTCGCTTGAAACCCTACAGGATGCCCTTGATCTGCTCACAGGCCTGTCCAGTGGCTTCCGACAGCCGCCAAGGGGACAGCGGGCTAATGCCCCGCACACAACGCTTATATCGGCCTTAAAGAACCGCATGAAGAAGCTGGAACGCGATCTCGATCGGGATTCCATCCCCGAAGGCCACAACAGCTTATCCATGCGTCATTCGATGATGATTGCTTTCTAAGAACGAATTATTCGGCAAGGGCGGGGGCATTGTCCCCTGCTCTTTTCTTTTGTTCAAGCCTTTGCCTTTT
>CAYSGL010000278.1:0-2559 GCA_964430725.1 uncultured Pseudobdellovibrionaceae bacterium | reverse complement strand
GTCCTTAAGCGATGAAACCAAGGCGCGCGGCTGGGGCGGGGCGGGCCTCTGGTATAACAGCATCGCGCAAATGAACGGCGATGTCATTGGCGCACTGAACGCGTTGCCGTCGGCGGCGAAATATCCGATGGTGACGGAACATCTTATGTCGCAAAAGAGAGGCTCGGACGCCAGCTATTCCGATTGCAACATTTTCCGCCCTCAAAAATCGAAAGGCGAGCTGGAATTTCACGATCCGCAAAATGACCCTAAATACGCCCAATATATGTACCATATGCAAAAATCATGGTCCTGCGACAGCGAGCAAAAAACCACGAACAATATTTTCTGGGACGCCATGCATATGATTTTCGGCATTGGCGGCCTGTTCGACATGCGATGCAACAACAATAAGAATGTGCATCCGCTGGCGCAATTGACCGTCATCGGTAAAGGCCTGATCGACAGCTCGGTGCGCAACATGGCCAACGCCATGTTCACGGCTGTCGGCGGCGGTGCCCTAAGCGCTATCAGCAGATTCGGCGGTGATTTGAGCGCAATGGGTCAGGCCGCCAGCGGATTCTTCGTCACCATGGCGACCATCGGCCTGTCTCTGGGATTCCTGCTGTTTTACATTTTGCCCTTTATGCCGTTCTTATACTTCTTCTTTGCCGTTGGTGCGTGGGCCAAGGGGATATTCGAAGCGATGTGCGGGGCCCCGCTCTGGGCACTGGCCCACATCAAGATCGATGGCGAAGGCTTGCCCGGCAAATCGGCAATCAATGGATATTTCCTGATTTTTGAAATTTTCCTGCGGCCGATCCTGATCGTCGTCGGATTAATCAGCGGTATGGTTATCTTTTCGGCTTCGGTTGCCGTCCTCAATGATATCTTCGATACGGCTGTCCTGCGCCTGACCGGGATCGACCTGCAAACCAGCGCCAGCTGTACCAACAATGTGAATGAAACAGCCACCGACGCGGCACAGGCCGTACAGGATGCCGGTCAACTTGATAAACACATTCTTGATGAATTTTTCTTCACCGTCATGTACGCGATTTTTGTCTATATGATCGCAATGAGCTGTTTCAAAATGATCGATCTTATTCCCAATAATATCCTGCGCTTTATGGGCGGCGGCGTTGGCGTCTTCGCCGATGAAGTGCAAGACCCGACCGATAACCTTGCCCAGTATGCCGCTATCAGCGGCGCGACCATCGGCGGCAAGGTATTGGGCGGCGTGGCGCAGGCTGGACAGGCCGGCGGACAGGTTCTCGCGGCCGTCCCTGAAATGGCCAAGAAATTCAGCGGAGATACGAACAAATGACGGTCTTGGGCTATACACGTGGCGATATACTTCGTTATATCTTTTTACCGCAGATCTTACCGCGTATCCGCGAACTGTTTGAAAGCGGCTTTTCGCATCTCGCTTTTCTCATGGCGCAAGTGTTTCGTGCGGGCGGCATCCTGCCGGATCAACACGCCTATTTACGCTCGGGCAGCATCGGCACCTATGGCATGCTTGATGTTCTCTCGGCGGCGGCGGCGCTCGTCCCGTTTAACAGACAGCATTTGGATAAGGTGGTTTTCTTTTTCGCGATCCTGGCGGGACTCGTTATTCTCGCCATCCAGTTTATTCTGTTGCTGGTCAGTCTCGCCGTCGGCCCCGCTTTGGCCCAGGAAGCCAAAGCCTCTCCCTTTTCCAACATCCTGATCACGCAAAACCCCAGCGAGGATATCGCCCTGCGCCTGATGGACCGTGTCTTTGGCGTGCCCGGCATGTTCGGGTCGATGGATGCCCCCTCATCCGTTACCGGTTTTCATGCCGCCCTGCACAGCCTGCTACAATTCTATTCTCTCGGCCTGCTTGTGATAGCGGCGATTATTCTGGCCTACTTCGTTTTTGCCATCGTTGCCGAGACCGCCGAAACCGGCACCCCCTTCGGCAAGCGCTACAATCACGTATGGGCCCCTGTGCGGCTTGTTGTCGCATTTGGCTTGTTAATCCCCATCGGATACGGCCTGAATTCCGGACAATGGATTACCCTGCATGTCGCCAAATTCGGCTCCGGCTTCGCAACCAACGGCTGGCTGAAATTCAATCAGGTGCTCGGCGATCAATATAAAATGCTCAGCGACCAAGACGGGGGAGAAGAGCTGGTTCACACCCCAGAGCGCCCGGATATCAGCGCGTTGGTCATGTTTATGAACATGGCGCGTACCTGCGATTATGCCACGCGTGAGCGTCATGGTTTTCAGATCACGGCTTATCTGGTCAAGAACCCTGCCGATACCGCCGTTGCAAGAACACTTAGCAGCACCGATTACAAGACAGCACGCAAGTTTTTCAACGAGAGTGGCGATATTTTCATCCGTTTCGGCCAATATAACAGGAAGCTATATTCCGACCAGAAAGGGCATGTTTTCCCCTATTGCGGCGAGGTTATGCTGCCCACCGGCGATACGCACCGCGAAGGGGCAAAAGTTTTAAATGAGTTTTATTACGGGCTGATTAAATCGCTCTGGGAAGGCAATATCGGCGATCTTAATAAATATGCGGAAAATGATGCCGCCTGCGGT
>CAYSGL010000277.1:0-2572 GCA_964430725.1 uncultured Pseudobdellovibrionaceae bacterium | reverse complement strand
AGTTTTTCGGTGTATTTCGCGCCTTTTTTAACATAGTAGCGGTAGCCCGTGCCTTCCGAGCTTTCCATGCGTACCTTCTGTGCGCCGCCTTTTTTAGCCATTTTTTGCCTCTTGGGGTTTGAATTTCAGCCCGCAATCTACGGATTTTGCGCCAGATGTCAAGTTTTTCTGCCCTTTTGACGCGGGCCCTTGTGTTTGCGCCGTCCGGGACCGTTCTTGCCCGGTTTCCGGCCTTTGGCCGGGCGCGACCCGTGAGGGCGCGCGCGGGGGAATTTGACACCGACCAGATCGGCCCCCTCATGCGAGGTCATCTCAAATACGGACGACCCCGTCAACGGGTCGGCTTCCACGATCCGGACCGTAACCGGCGCGCCCAGGCGGTATATCCGGCCAGTCCGCCGCCCGACCAGCGCATGCTGCTTTTCATCATGGACAAAGAAATCACCGCCCAGCGAGCGCATGGGCACAAGACCGTCGGCGCCGTTTTCATCCAGTGTCACGAACAGGCCAAATCGCGTCACGCCGTTGATTTTTCCGGTGAACTGGTCGTTTATATGTTCGGCCAGCCAGGTGGCGGTAAAACGATCGACGGCGTTGCGTTCGGCTTCCATGGATGTGCGTTCGGTTTGCGAAATATGCTGCGCGCGTTCTTCGAGCGTTGCGGCTTCTTCCTGATCGATCCCATCATCGCCCAGATTGTAAGCGCGGATCAGCGAGCGATGCACCAGTAAATCGGCGTACCGGCGGATAGGCGAGGTAAAGTGGGCATATTTTGTTAAAGCCAGCCCGAAATGTCCGATATTGTCGGGGGCATAGACGGCCTGCGATTGGGTGCGCAAAATCACTTCGCTGATCAAATGCGAATATTCCATCGCGGCGGCTTGCTTGAGAATATGGTTGATCTGTGCAGGCTTGGCGATACCGCCTTTGGGCAGTGATAAGCCGAATGTTTCAACGAACTCGCGGGCGCTGTCCAGCTTTTCCTGCTTCGGGCGATCATGGACGCGGTAGACGCAAGGTGCGCGCTTGGCTTCCAGCGCGCTGGCCGCCGCGACGTTCGCAAGGATCATAAATTCTTCGATCAATTTGTGCGAGTCATACCGCGCGCGGTTTTTGACGCCGGTCATATTGCCTTTATCGTCGATCAGAATTTGCCGTTCGGGTAAATCAAGCTCCAGTGCGCCGCGCTTTTCGCGAGCGGCCAGAAGAATATCGTACGCTTCGTAGAGCGGCTCGATCACATCCTTCATCAACGGCTGCGTCAGTTCGTTCGGATTGCCATCCTTCGCGTCTTGCACCATTTCATAGGTCAGTCGTGCCTTGGACCGGATAAGGCCGCGAAAAACGCGGTACTTTGTTAGGTTCCCCGCAGTGTCGATATAAAGATGGAATCCCATGCTGGCGCGGTCTTCGTTCGGGCGCAGCGAACATAAATCATTCGAGAGCGCTTCGGGCAGCATCGGCACAACGCGGTCGGGAAAATATGTCGAATTGCCGCGCTTGTATGCTTCACGGTCGAGCGCAGAGCCGAATCGCACATAATGCGCGACATCGGCAATGGCGACGATCAGGTGGTATCCGCCCTCTGTTTTTTCTGCAAAGACCGCATCGTCAAAATCGCGGGCATCCGCGCCGTCAATCGTCACAAGCGGCACATCGCGCAAATCTTCACGCGTGCCCAGTGGCGGTACTTTCATGCCTTTGGTGTCGGCAATCACCTTATCGGGGAATTTTTCATTGAGGCCCGCTTCATATAAGGCAATCAGGGAAATGGCTTTTGGGTTGTCGCGCCGCCCGATCACCTCGGTAATACGCGCGCGCTTCATGCCGGGACCGCGTTGGGGTTGAATTTCGCCGACGGCCAGATCGTTATCCTTGGCCCCGCCCAGATCAACGGCATCGATGATAAAATCATCTTTGGCCTTCTTGTCTGTCGGGATCAGGAGCCAGCCTTTTTTCTGTTGGCGGACAAGGCCGATGACACGGCCTTTTTCATCGTCAAGGCGGCGGATAACACGGCCTTCATACAACCGGTCTGTTAATTTCTTCAAGCGGACAAGGACGCGGTCTTTTTCTTTTAAGGCCGGATGGCCTTTTTTCTCGGGAACGATTTCAATGCGTGGTGGCTTACCCCGTTCCGCGTTCCATTCAAGGGGAAGAGCGAATACGTCACCGTCAATGTCGATCTCATCAACTTCGGCCACGACGACGGATGGCAAGTCATCAGGCAGGGCATAGGTTTGCCCCGGCTGTTTTACAATGCGCTCTTCTTTCTCCAGCTCACGCAACGCCTCTTTAATATCGCGCCGGTCATCGCCCTTGATGCCGAAGGCGCGCATGATGTCGCGTTTGGTCAATGGCTGGCCGCTTTCGGCGATCAGTTTTAAAATAGCATTTTTGTCGGGCGATTGGGGCATGGTCAGATAATGATACAGGGTGCGCGGGGAAATGTATGATAAAAAATCAACGGTATAGGTAATATTTTATTGTCATGCGTGTACAACCATGACATAGTATTATTTCAATTGTTATCAAGGAAACGACCCATGCCACTTAATTTTGTGATTGCATC
>CAYSGL010000276.1:0-2579 GCA_964430725.1 uncultured Pseudobdellovibrionaceae bacterium | reverse complement strand
ATTTCGTTCAGCGCATAGATACGCTCCCTGCCCACCTCGGCCAGAGTGCCCCTTCTTGCTTCGAACAGCTGATCCGCCGCAAAAGACAGGACGATCGAGCGGTCCGCCCGTTTAAGTGTAATGCCTTCGAGCGAGGATTGTTCCTCCAGCCGGTCGACCAGCAATGTTTCCAGATAACGTAAATCGAGCGCGCGGTTGAAATTGACCCGCTCGATGCTGATCGTATCCTGTGCGCCGCGCCGCATCGGTGCGCCGTAATGCGCGCTGAAATTATCCTGCAGGGTCTGGGTTACCCCGCGCCATATATCACGCTCCGGATTCGACATGGCAAATGTCATCACGAAAAAGGTCAGCATCAAGGCCATGGTATCGGTAAAGGTAATCAGCCAGACACCGCCGACCTGAACCGGATCGTCGCTGCGCCTGTTATAGCGGTTATTATATTGATGCCGTCTCATGATCGCCCCGCATCTATGGGGCGAAACGACAAGGTCAGGAATTGCGGATCGCCCTGCATGATCGCCAGCCCCATCACGTCCGCATCAAGGCCCGCGCGCTCCAGCATGCCCGCATACAGGACCGCTTGCCGGCGCGCCTCTTCAAGCGCACGCGGGTCGCTGTTATACAGCAAGGCAGGGCTGTCTGCGGTATGGAAGATCATATCCATGCGGTATGGCGCACCGCTTTCCTTCGCCTGTATCAGGGAAATCAGCGTCGGCACAAAGAAGGTTTGCAGGGTACCGGCCGATTGGGTGCGGGTCACGTCAATCTGCCCCGGGGAGGTAACGGCCCGATCGAATTCCTCCAGCGAAACCCGCACGACCATCACCCCGCGACTGCCGGATTTTGTCGCGGAAAAACCCGATATCTGGGCGTTGAACAACGCCTCGATGCGGTCGATCGTCTCGCCTTCGTTAATGGATTGTAAGGGATTGGGGGTGACCGATGTTGCTGTCTCGCGGCTCGGCTGTACCGTCGAAGCGAACGTCATCTGCAGGTTCTCGAGAATCGGGCGGTATTTCGATTCATCGAAGGACGAGACACTGTTGAGCACAATAAAGAACGCCAGCAGCATCAAAAACAGCGACAGGTTCAATAAATGCGCCCCGCCGGACGATCCTGATATCTGCATACGGCGGCGGGCAATCCTCATGGCGCAAACAAATCGTCATCAAGGGTCGGCAAGGCTTTTTGTTCGGCCAGCATGATGGTGACCGACCGCGCCCGTTCCGGATTCATCGCAGCAATGATCGGCGCGGATTTACGCTCCGACATTTTCCCTAGCACCTGCAAAAGCACATCCATATCCAACGTATCGAAAATCCGCGCCGCATCCTTAGCCTTCATCCCTTCATAGATTTTGACCAGAGACGCAATGCGCGCCGTTTCCTCATCACCTTGTTGTTGAAGCAACTCCTGTACTTCCATCCTCAGATCGTTCAACTCTTTATATTTTTGCTCCAGATTGCGCTCTGCCGCCTGCAACAGAGCCGCTCGCGTTGCCAGCTCTTTTTCCCGCGCATCCAGTGCAGCACGGCGCTTTGATAAATCTTCAATCAGCTTCATATTGATTTCGGAATATTCCAGCTCGCTGTCGGATGAGTCTTTCCAGTCAAGGTGCCGATCCGTTTTTGCCGCTTCATTCGTGGCCGCCGGCGCATCCGCTTTCCCTGTCGCGGGCTTGATGACTTCTATCTCCCCATCAGCAGGGACGGGCGCATCGTCCCCCGCCGCCGGTTCCAGTGCTGCGAGGGGAACAGATGGCTCCGCAGATGAACTCATGGCCGTTATTTGCGGAGCCGCAGACGGCGCATCCGGCGTTGCCTCGGCCATTAGTTGATTGAAGCGCACACCGAACGCCAGCGCCGCCGTCATCACCAAAGCCACCATCAAGCGCGTCCGCAACCAACCGGGAATGTCAGGAAATTTCATTGTTTTTGCGCCCCCCGGCGTTGTAGCGCGTCATACAAATCACGTTCTGCCTGAGAGGACAGCGTGGTAGTTGTCTGCCCCGATTGATTGGCCGGTGCCACGCCGCCCGTCGCAGAAAAACGTGGCTGTGGAATTTCACCATCCCCACGTTCTTCACGATCCGCATGCGCCAGCAAATCCTTATAGGGCGTATTGGCCGTGACACCGCCGCGCTCTTCCAGCGCATCGACCAGTGCCCTGTTGCGCGCCGCCAGATTTTCCAGACGCGAAGCCAGATTATCCCCCGCCTCATTCATAAATTTCAACTCGTCCGCCAGAAATTTTGATTCCTTGATGGTTTCATTGAGCTTGATCGCCGCATTTTCAGCCGCGTTGCGCATCCCCAGCACAGATTTTTCCGCACGCGCGATATCACTGTCCAGACGCACCAAAAGCCGTTCCATCTCTTGGCGGCTGTCGCGAAAAATACGCATATAGGTGGATAAGCGCCACGCATAAAAAATCGTCACGCCCAAAAAGAGCAACACAACCACATCGATCATCAGACCCAGACTCATTCTTCACTCTCTTTAATCGTCGCCGGTATGGGATGGCGGTATATATTTGTCGATCCGCACCGCGATATTCTGTTGTTTATGGCCGACGGG
>CAYSGL010000275.1:951-2581 GCA_964430725.1 uncultured Pseudobdellovibrionaceae bacterium | reverse complement strand
GGAGAAACAGGCGCGAGAGCGCAAACATCAGGCGATCTTGCCGCTGCGCGGTAAAATCCTGAATACCGAGCGCGCGCGCTTTGATAAAATGCTGGGCAGCGAACAGGTTGGCACGCTGATTACCGCGCTGGGTACGGGGATCGGCAAGGATGAATTTTCGATCGATAAAATCCGGTACCATAAAATCATTATTATGACCGATGCCGACGTGGATGGATCGCACATTCGCACGTTGTTGTTGACGTTCTTTTTCCGCTATATGCCCGATGTCATTGAAAAAGGATATCTCTATATCGCCCAGCCACCGCTTTATAAGGTCAAGCGTGGCAACAGCGCCGAAGTATACCTGAAGGACGATGCGGCGATGGAACAATATCTGATCGATCAGGCGCTCGACGGATTGATGTTGATCGAGGCCAACGGCGCGCAGCGTGCCGGCAACGATTTGCGGGCTGTTGTACAAACCGCGCGCGGATTAAAGGCGGCGCTGATCTCGCTTAATCAGAAAACCAATAATAAAACCGTCATCGAACAGGCCGCGATTGCCGGTGTGTTCGATGACGCGCTGCTTGACGATACGGCAAAGGGCGAGTCGGTGGCCGCAACGCTGGCCGAGCGATTGAATGCGCGTGCGGCGAAAAATGAAAAAAACTGGACCGTATCGTTCACGCCGGTGGGCGGCTTTGTGTTCGAACGCACGTTCCGTGGTGTGAAGGAAATGACGCGCATTACGGCAGACCAGATCCGCTCGCCCGACGCACGCCGCGTACAGGCGAAGGCTGACTGGCTGGCTGAAACCTTTGATACGCCCGCACAGTTAAAAGCGGGAGAAAAGAGCAACGTGATACAAGGGCCGCTCGGCCTGTTCGACGGGGTGATCGAGATTGGCCGTAAGGGGCTGACGCTTCAGCGCTATAAGGGTCTTGGGGAAATGAACCCTGAACAATTGTGGGAAACGACGCTTGATCCTGATGCGCGTATTCTCTTGCAAGTCACGGTCAAGGATGCGGAAAAAGCCTCCGAGCTGTTCTCGACACTGATGGGCGATGTGGTGGAACCGCGCCGCGAATTCATTCAGGAAAACGCGCTCAAAGCGCAGCTGGATGCATAGCCATCATGGCACCAACGGCGCCGTGCGGATTGTACCTTGTCCTGCCCGATCACTGGACGGATGAAGCATTCCTGAAATCAATGGGCGATGTATTTCGGGCGCTGAATGCATCGCCGTATGAGAAGAACAATCACGTCATAGAATTGCGTCAGGTCAATGCCGGGGGTGATCCGCTTTTCGAAGGAAAGGCTATGGCGTTAGCTGAATTATCACGTCAGCAAGGGATCGTTTTTATCGTTCACGGGGATGCCGAGAAGGCAAAAAAATATGCAGCCGATGGCGTGCTGCTCGATCAGGCCGGCCAGGCGCAGCAGCAGGTGCAGCGGCGCAATGCCGCCGACATGTCCGCGTTCGCCCAGACCGACCGGCTCAGCCGCATGGTAGTACTCGAAGAATGCTTTGTCGGTGCGCAGCGCCCCGGCCTGGGCGCGCAGCAGGTGCAGGGTCAGGTCGGCCGCCTCGGCCATGCGCCCTGCCTCGATCAACCCCTCGCCAATCAGCGTGAGCCAGAACGGCCAC
>CAYSGL010000275.1:0-941 GCA_964430725.1 uncultured Pseudobdellovibrionaceae bacterium | reverse complement strand
CGCGCAAGCGCGTGCTTTACTGGGCAAAGATGCTATTATCGGCGTGCGGTGCGGAACGGACCGGCAGGTGGCGGGCGCTGCGCTCGAAGCCGGGGCCGATTATGTAGCATTTTCCGATATGGCGCGAGGCTATATCGATCCGGCGCTGGTGCGCTGGTGGAGCGATCAAACCGACATTCCCTGCCTTGTTGAAGGGCGCTATACCAATGATGATTGTGCCTTTTATGTGCAGGCGGGTGCCTATTTCATCGAAGCCAGCCAGTATGTTTGGAACCACGAAAAAGGCGTGATGCAAGGTATTGTCAATATGACGCATGCGATTGACCTCGCCGCCGGAAAAGATCATAAAAGCAAGAAGACGATACAATGACCTCACTTACCCACCATCTCTCAAACATTGTCGGCGATGCGTTTGACGCGCAGGGGCTGGATCGCACGCTTGGCCGCGTGACGGTGTCGGATCGCCCCGATCTGGCGCAATTTCAATGCAACGGCGCGTTGGCGGCGGCCAAGACCGCCAAGAAAAATCCGCGTGAAGTGGCGCAAGGCATCGTCGATGCGCTTCAGAAAAGCAGCATCTTCTCCAAAATCGACATCGCCGGCCCGGGGTTTATTAACCTCACATTGACCGATGAGGCGTTGGCGGATTTTATATCGACGCATCATAACGATGGGCCGGACATTGGCAAGAATACACCTGTCGTCATCGATTACGGCGGGCCGAACGTGGCGAAAGCGATGCATGTCGGGCATTTACGTGCGGCGATCATCGGCGATTCCGTGCGCCGGACGCTGAAATATGCGGGCTATCAAACTTATGGTGATGTACATCTGGGGGATTGGGGCACGAATATCGGCATGCTGATCGGCCACTATGTCGATCATGGCGAGACCGATCTGGTGATGAAGGTCGATCTGAATAATGCCGAGGATGTGGCGCG
>CAYSGL010000274.1:0-2595 GCA_964430725.1 uncultured Pseudobdellovibrionaceae bacterium | reverse complement strand
GGCTTCCTGACACAGTCCGCAATAAATGCATTTGGTCATATCAATGTCATAACGTGTCGTACGGCGTGAACCATCGGCGCGCGGTTTAGCCTCAATCGTAATCGCCTGCGCGGGGCAAATCGCCTCGCAGAGTTTGCAGGCGATGCAGCGTTCCTCGCCGTTCGGATATCGGCGCAAGGCATGCTCGCCGCGAAAACGGGTTGAGAGCGGGTTTTTCTCATACGGGTAGTTCAATGTGACGCGCGGCACAAAGAACATATATTTGAGTGTCAGGGCCATGCCCTTGACGATATCAACCAGTAAAAATGAATTAATCCAGTTTTTCATCTCACACCCTTTAAGGTAACGCATCAAATGCAACAAGCAAACCGGACATCAAAACAAGCCAGATCAACGTGAACGGTAAAAATATTTTCCAGCCCAGACGCATCAACTGATCATACCGATAGCGCGGGAACGTCGCACGCACCCACACAAAGAAAAACATCATCAGCAGCGTTTTGAGGATGAACCAGATAATCCCCGGAACGAAACCGAGTGCCTCGATGCCGAATGGCGGCAGCCATCCGCCAAGGAACAGGACGACCGTCATGCCACTCATCAGGATCATGTTGGCGTATTCGCCAAGGAAGAACAGCGCATAGGACATGGAGGAATATTCCACCATAAACCCGCCGGTGATTTCCGATTCCCCTTCGGGCAAATCGAACGGCGCGCGGTTGGTTTCCGCCAGAATCGATACAAGGAAAACAACCAGCATCGGCAGCAGCATGATCTGGACCCAGACCGGCCGCTCGGCCACAACAATGTCAGTCAGGTTCAGCGAGCCAACGCACAGCAGGATCGTGACCATGACAAGTCCCATCGAGACTTCATATGACACCATCTGTGAGGCCGAGCGCATCGCCCCTAAAAACGCGTATTTCGAGTTCGACGCCCAGCCCGCCATAATGATGCCATACACGCCCATCGAGGAGATGGCGAAAAGATACAGGACACCGACATTAATATCCGCCAGCACCAGCTGCGCGCTGACGGGAATGACCGCCCACGCGACGAGCGCCAACGTAAAAAGCAGGATCGGCGCCAGAAGAAAAACAGGTTTGTTCGCCTGAGACGGGATAATTGTCTCTTTGGACAGAAGTTTGATTCCGTCCGCAATCGGCTGGAGCAACCCAAACGGACCAACCGTCATCGGCCCCTGACGGCGCTGCATCGCGCCCAGAATTTTACGCTCGCCGTATGTATAATACGCGACAAGCCCCACAACCGCGCCGATCAGTGCAAGAATGTGCAGCACAATCCAGAGCAGCGGTTCGCCGTATGTCGTCCAAAGTTCAAGCATTACGCGGCCTTTTTCGATTCCTTAATGAATTGCGCAAGGTCGGGACGGAAATAGTGTGGGCCTTTCATCACTTTACCATCTTCGGGGCGACGGATCGGTTTGCCGTCCTCGCCCAGCTTGGACATGTTCGAGCGATGCACTTCTTCAAACGCCTCCATTTTTACAGCCTGCAAGCCGAATGAGAGAAACGCGCCGTCCAGCACATATTGCAGATCAATCAACGCATCGAGCGTTTCCAGCGGATCGTTATTCTCAAGCGCCTCTTTCAACTCGTTCAATTCTTCTTGCAGAAGATTGATACGCAGCTGTTTGGTTTGCTCGCAGGACAGGTCCGGCGCATCGTGAACGGGAAGGCCGTATGTGTTGTGAAATTCCTCAACCATATCGATCGTGTTTTTCATTATTCGGCAGCCTCCGGAACAGGTTGGTAGCTTTCACCGCGTACAAACAGCGCCGAGCATTTCTGCATGGTTGGCGAATTTTTGGCGATGACGTTGGTTGCATAAAAATCTTCAATCGTTGGCGCAAACGGCGCGGCACCAACCTGGCCCGGCGCCTTGATCTCGCTCCAGCCGCCAATCAAGATCTCGTCGATCATGCCGAATTGCGGCCATTCACGCTCGATACGCTCGCGCAACTGGAACATATCGTCATAGCGCAGCGTTTTCCCGCAACGCTCGGACAATGCGCGGATGATTTTCCAGTCTTCGCGGGCTTCACCCGGCGCATCGACGGCCTTTTTCCCCATTTGCACACGGCCTTCGGTGTTCATGTAAAGGCCGTGTTTCTCGGTGTATGCCGCCGCCGGGAAAATCACATCAGCGCGGCGCGCGCCCGCATCACCATGGTGCCCCTGATACACAACGAATGCATCGCGCGAAATAAGCTCGACCAGCGGCGCATCGGTATTCAGCAAATAAACAAAATTCATGTGATCCAGATCGAAGCCTTGCGGTGCGACAAAGCCGATATCGAGCGCCGCCACGCGGCTCGCGGCGCTGTGAAGGACGTTAAATCCGTTCCATTCATCGGTAATACAGCCCGTCTCCTGCGCCGCTTGCGCGGCCAGAGCCTGAACCGCCAGCCCATCCTCACGCGTAAAAGCGCCCGCGCCGACGATAATCATCGGGAACTGTGCGCCGCTAAACAAATCTTTCGCGGCGGCGGCAATATCCTGCGGTCCATTGCCGAGGTGACGATAGGGATAGGTTAAGTCTTCGACGTGCCCGACAACACCGACCTTCACGCGG
>CAYSGL010000273.1:0-2598 GCA_964430725.1 uncultured Pseudobdellovibrionaceae bacterium | reverse complement strand
AGGTTGGAATAGACGTTTTGAACATCGTCGTCATCCTCAAGCGCCTCGATCAGCTTCAGGACACTGGCGGCCTGCTCTTCCGACGGTGTTGCGGCAACGTTATGTTTCCACGTCAAACCCGCCTTTTCGGGGTCGCCAAATCTTTCGGTGAGCGCATCGCGTACCGCCGAAAAATCGTCAGGATCACAGGTAATTTCGTGCAATTCGTCGTCGCTTTCGACATTTTGGGCGCCAGCCTCCAACGCCGCTTCGAACATCGCTTCAGCCGACGCTTTATCGGCGGGGTATAGAATCTCGCCCACGCGCTCGAACATAAACGACACAGAATTCATTTCGCCCAGCGTGCCCCCTTGCTTGGTGAAGGCGGATCGCACTTCGGCAGCCGTCCGGTTATTATTATCGGTCAGCGCCTCGACAATAATCGCCACCCCGCCAGGACCATAGCCTTCGTAGCGTATGTCTTTATAGTTATCGCTTTCCGTGTTGCCGATGGCGGTGTCGATAGCGCGCTTGATTCGGTCGTTGGGCATGTTGACGGCGCGGGCCGCCGCAATCGCAGCACGCAGGCGCGGGTTACCCGCCGGGTCGCCGCCGCCCTGTTTGGCAGACACAATGATCTCGCGCCCTATTTTCGTGAATTGCTTGGCACGCTGGGCGTCCTGCTTGCCCTTGCGATGCATGATGTTCTTGAATTTTGAATGTCCTGCCATGGCGGTTTTCTACAATAAAGGCATGGCCTGTGACAAGCGCCCACCAACACGAATTGGCTCGATAGAGGTCGCCAGCCCTTTTGCATTGGTCTGAATCAGGCAGCCGCACAGGGTGGCTTCCCCATCAGACGGAGAAAAACGCTCGCTGGGCGTTTTTTTGACGAAACGGTGGATCGGGATGTCCTTGCGTACGCCGATGACGGAATCGAAATCCCCCGTCATGCCCGCATCGGACTGGAACGCCGTGCCGCCCACAAGAATATGGTGATCAGCGGTGGGTATATGGGTGTGAGTGCCAATCACGGCAGATACACGGCCATCAAGGTAATGGGCGATGGCCATTTTCTCGGACGTGGCCTCAGCATGAAAATCGACAAAGATCGCATCGACATCACGGCCCAGACGGACCTGATCGACCAAAATGTTGACGGCGCGGAACGGGCTTTCAAGCGAATCCATAAAAACCTGCCCCATCGCGTTGATAATCAATATTTTTTCGCCATTAGCACATTGGAAAATATGAGCGCCATTGCCCATCGTGCCCTCAGGAAAATTGATCGGACGCAAAAGTTTCGGATCGCGGTCGATATAGGGGATGATCTCGCGTTGGTCCCAGACATGGTTGCCGGTGGTGATAACATCCGCACCCCAGCCGTAAAATTCCTCGCAATGCTTGGGGGTGATACCGACGCCGTGGGCGGCGTTTTCGCCGTTCACAATGACCACATCGGGCTTGAGCTTGTCTTTCAGCGTGGGCAGGTGTTTTTCGAGGGCATCGCGCCCTGCTCTCGCCACCACATCTCCGATAAATAAAATACGCATGAAATTCCTAACGGTAATCGAACACGGATTGCGGCGTAATCACCATATCAAGCTTTTCATCGTGTTCTTCTATAGGCAGATTAAATAGCACGGCCTGTTCGCCATAGCCAACCCCGATGGCGATAATTTCTTTGCGGGCGCGTAAGGCATTGAGCGTTGCATCATAATGTCCGCCGCCATAGCCAAGGCGGTATCCACGCCGATCGAACGCAAGAAACGGCACCAGTACGATATCGGGGTCAACCTCCGCACCGCCTTCCGGCTCGGCCACATTGAAGCTGTTATTGACGAGCGGCTCGCCCTCGCGCCATTGGTGGAAACTCATGGCGCGCCCCTGCTTGGGGATGACAGGCAAAGCGACGGTCAGGCCGCGCGCCAGGCAATCATCGATAATAAGGCGCGTATCGAACTCTTTACCCTTAGGCCAATAGGCGGCGACCACGGTTCCGGCGGCTGGGTTAAGGGCATCGAAGAAGTGGCGCGAAGCGGCCTCGGCATCTTCCAAGGTCGGGGTCAAACGGCTGCGGATATCGCGCGCCTGTGCACGCAGTTCATTCTTGGGGTCGTCCATGAGCGGGGAGTATAAAGGATGAAGAGCGCCATGAGAACCGTGCGGTTATGTATCCGCATGAAGCCCGGAAAACCAGGTGGGCGCCGCATAACCGACCCACGGGCCGGACAGTGGTAGCTCCCTCATGCAATACGCATCGGCCTCTGGGATAGTCATCCGACACGCGAGCCACAGCTAACTCTTCAAGAGCTATATAATAGCATTTTCGGCAAAAGAAAGCACTGAAAATGCTTATTTGGCCTGCGCTATAACCTTCTTTTGGCAGAACTGGTGAAAACCAGCCTTCCCGCCCTGGCGACCTATTCCCGATTGTTTGTAGCCGCCAAATGGATTTTCCGGCTTATAAAAACTTCCTATACCATCATCTAGAACACCCGCCTTGATATCGCGCATAGCGCGCAAAGCCAGTTCCCTGTCATTTGTATAGACAAAACCGCTTAAGCCGTAATCGGTATCGTTGGCTAATTCGATAGCTTCGTCATACGTATCGAAACC
>CAYSGL010000272.1:0-2610 GCA_964430725.1 uncultured Pseudobdellovibrionaceae bacterium | reverse complement strand
GGGCGTTGTATTTGTCCAGACCAAATTACTGCCGCTGCCGGGGTCGCCGTATTCATCAATATTGATGGCGGCGTTCAGCGATGTCCCATCGGTTAAATCAGCCCAGTCTGTCGCAATTTCTGTCCCGTCTACCAAAACATAGGGCGTGGCTGACTGGGTAAAGCTTGTAGCGGGGGATGACGTGCTATCTGAAATCCACGCCTTGAAGACGCCATTCAATCCTGCCGCCGATGCGCGCTCGGCGCATTTAGCATTCGCGCCCGCCAAACCACCCAAAGCCCCCGTGTAAACCGTCGATGTCACGAAAACGCGTTTTTCGGATGCGGTCGTATCGCTGCCGATAAATTGAACCTGTCCGCCGGCGGTACGGAAGACATGGCAACTTTCATCGTCCGGCGCGTTGGGGTTGGAACTGTTGCCGTTGGGTGTTTCATAGGAAATTTCGTCATCGGCGCAACCGCGCAGCTTCAGGCGCTTAACGGCTGCATTGACGGCATTGCTGTAATCCTGCGCTTGGGCGGCGCGGGCCTTGCCTGCCTGATCGGTGATCGTTTCTGTGGAAGGGCGCGATGAATTCATCATCGATACGCCGATGGCCGATACCAGCGCAACGCCGATCAGCACCCATAAAATGGCAGAACCTGATTGAGACACCGTCTTCATCATACTATAGTATCATGTCTGGTGAGAATATGACCATCCTATATTTTTGCGGGGTGGATAGATGGCAATGGGCATTCATAAAAAATTAACCAATTGGCTTGATGCGGGATCGATTATACGCTCGAAGCGCGATTTTCTACGCGATCTCGAACACCGCGTCGATCTCGACAGCGAAGTTGGCGGGGAGTGATGCAGCGCCAACCGCAAACCGCGCATGTTTGCCGCGTTCGCCCAAGGCGGCTACCAGCAAATCCGATGCGCCGTTGATGACAACCGATTGATCGGCGAATCCTGCCGGACAGTTAACAAACCCGCCGACTTTCACGCATCGCTGGACCCGCGACCAATCACCGCCGGTGGCCTCGTTGATTTGCGCCAATATATTGAGCGCGCACCACTCGGCGGCTTTTTTGCCTGCCTCGATGGAGAGGTCTTTGCCGACACAGCCAAGAATTTTCTCCCCGTTCAGCATGGAAATTTGCCCTGCCACAAACACCAGATTGCCGCTGATGACATAGGGGACGTAGTTGAACAGGGCGGGGACGGGGGCGGGTAATTCATATCCCAGCTTTCTTAAATTTTCGATGACATCCATGACGGCTTCCTCCTTGATCTTTGCCCCGTTTTACGCCATTTTGGGCGCGTATGAAACTCTTAAGCCTCCTCGCCGATCTTTTCAGTCACCGCTCGTCGGTGCATATCCGTTTTGTCACGCTGGTGACGCGGGCCTCTCTGGTTGGCATGGACGGCGAGGGCAACCGGTATTACAAGGCCAAGGCCCGCAAAGGATATAAGCGCGAGCGCCGCTGGGTTGTCTATAACGGCGAGGCGGAGGCCAGCCGCGTCCCACCCGAATGGCATGGATGGTTGCATCATCAAACCGATGCGGTGCCCGACGATGGCGCGAACAGTTTCCGCCGCGCGTGGCAAAAACCGCATCGGCCCAACCTGACCGGCACCAATCAGGCTTATCGTCCGGCGGGGCATTTGCTGAAAGGTGGCCAGCGGGCGCGCAGCGATTCCGATTACGAGGCTTGGAAGCCGGAATAATACTGCGCGAGGGCTGTTGATCGAAACGCTTGCGGACGGTATAAGACTTGAAACAATATGAACGTCAGTACGTAAGGAGTTTCTTATGAAAAGAAACGTAATCGAAACAGTGTTGGGCGCGGTCGTGCTGACGGTCGCCCTTATTTTTCTGGTCTTCAGCTATTCGACGGCAAATGTCGGATCTGTATCGGGCTATCATGTGACGGCCAATTTTTCCAATATCGGCGGACTGAATATCGGCGATCAGGTCCAGATCAGCGGCGTCAAGGTTGGCACTGTTTCCGCGCTCGCGCTCGACCCGAATACCTATCTGGCGCGCGTGACGTTATCCATTGCCCCCAACGTAAAACTTCCCGACGATACGGCGGCGTTGATCAGCTCGACCAGCTTGCTGGGCGGACGGTATCTGGAGCTACAGCCGGGCGCCTCCGAGGACTTGCTCGCGCCGGGCGATCGGATTCAATTTACGCAAGCGCCGCAAAATCTGGAACAATTGCTGGGCCAGTTTATTTTCAGCATGAATGACGAGAAAAAAGACGGAGCCGCGCAGTAATGCGTTTTTTGCTACCGGTTCTGTTTTCCGTGTTGGCCTTGACCGGCCCCGCTCAGGCCGCCATGGAAGATTATCCCTCTTTGCGGCTGCGCGCGCTGGATAAATCGACCGCGCGGACCAGCACGATGGAGGTGGCCGTCGGCGATACCGTTCAATATGGCTCGCTCTATATCAAGGTTCAGGCCTGCCGCCAGTCCGATCCGCTGGACAAACCCGAAAGCGCCGCGTTTTTACAAGTATGGGAATTACCACCCGAAGAAACCGAATCACGCTGGGTTTTTTCCGGCTGGATGTTCGCGTCGTCGCCGGCTCTCTCGGCCATGGATCATCCTGTGTACGATGTC
>CAYSGL010000271.1:0-2610 GCA_964430725.1 uncultured Pseudobdellovibrionaceae bacterium | reverse complement strand
ATCCCTGAAATTTACAGGCCAGCTTTCAACATCCTCTATTTCGACGGCGAGCTTCATCCTGGTTGCTCTTAATAAAGAAATTTTATCCCGTAAGTTGTATATCGCAAAAGGAGGCAATGCAGAGAAGAGGATATGACCAAGGTAAACGGGACAAATTTATCCGGTATCCATATCTATTTTCGCATAAGATGTTGCATTATAAGCAACCGACGATGTTCAGCGTTGTTTCCACATATCCCTTTAATTCCGTGTTGCTGATCGCTTCCTGTGCGGCATTCGGGTTTTCGGCATGATGATAACGGCGTGTATATCTGTTCAGTTCGTCGAGTCTCTGACAGATCGGAGCGAGCATGAAAGAAGGGCCTTCTTGCTGGATTTTCCCGACAATGACGCCCAGAGTATCACTATCCGGGAATTTTGATGGAAAAAGATTGCGGCAGAATGCTTCCAGCACAGGACGGATTTTCTGCACTACATCTCTCGGGTCTCCGTGGCCAAGATTGTAATAATTGCTTAATACGGCAAGTTCAGCCTTATATCGTGCTTGGACCGCGACTTCTATGTCCCATTCGCCGATGTTGGTATTTTCTGCGCCGATCCGGAAGAGATGTAATGTCTTACGGTCAGCGGCTGGAAGGTCGTCCCAAACCAACTTTAGAAAATTTTTGTCATGTGAAAGAACAATGACCTGTGCACAGTCCTGAGCGCATAGGATTATACGCTGGGCAGTGTGCATTCTTCTGAAATCATCCTGGCTGGTGAACGGGTCGTCGAACACGATGATTTTCTGCGCCTTGTCGGGATCATGCTCCAGCTGTGCAAGAAAGAACGCGAGTGCAAGTGCGCTGCGGTCGCCGGCGCTCAGCGTGTTTCTAAAACTAGGTGTATCGTTTGGCGATGAGGCATTGCCCAAATCGACCGGGGTTTGATTGATCTCGATCTGGTATCTGGCGCTTGGCGTTCCTCCCCTGTAATCGTGATTTGTGCCGGCAAGCCGGAAACCAGCGTTAAAACAGTCGAGATAGGTGTTAATACTTCGTTCGTAATTGCTGATCACTGTGCTAGTGTAGGTATCCAGCGCCGTTCGCGTCGTTGTTTTTTGTGTCTCCAATGCCTGTTTTTCCCCAACGAGTGTTTGCCAGATTTGGCAGTGCGCCGCCACAGAGGGTTCATAGCGTTTTTTGATGGTCTTAAGACGCAGTAGCTCGGCTTCAACTGCTCCGGCGGCACTTGCCTGTGTCTGCTGCTTTCTTGCTCGTATGATTGTATTCGCCTCGGCTAGAGTGCGATTATAGGCAGTAATATCAGTATGGAAACGCCTGTAGATCTCAAAATCTTCCTGAATCTGTGAATTTGGGGTCATGCGCTCCAGCGGGGCTTGCGCCTTGCGCGACAGGTGATCCATAATGTTTTCCCGCAAACGGGACAATGCGCTAATGAGAGCATCCGCAGCGGGCAGGGTAGGCGCGGTGATGGTGCAAAATTGAGTCCAGAATGCGGCAGACGTCTCATTATCGTGTAATGTAGTTTCGAGCTTTGCAAGCTCTCTATCTCCGAAATCACTGCTGACGATGTTGCCAAGGCTTCTAATCTCGGTTTTAAGGTAGTTGTAAGCGTCACTGAAAAATCCCTGATACGCGGAGATCAGCGCAGATGCCGACAAGTCTTGGCCGCAGAACGGGCATTTGTTGTCTTTGATATGCTCATACCCGTGGGACAGCCAGGTTCTGCCTTGGTCTTCCATGCTGTGTGCCTGTAAATGGGCTGTAATTCGCCGTTCTGCGTCTGCGGCGATGCCCTCCACGGTCTTTTCCAGCAGCGGCAATAAATCCGCCGGCAGTTCCGGCAGGACAACTGTTTTAAGTTCGGGGCTTTGTTGTATTCGTGCCGCTTGCATCACGGCGCTCAGGTCTCGCTCTTTATCGGCAATGAGAGCATCAATATTCGCATCCGCCGGTAATGCGTTAAAATCATCAAAAGGCATGGCCCCTTCCGGTATCTGCCCCTGCACGCCGGCTCTTGCGTCGGCGAGAGCGGCATTTTTATCTCGGATATCGGCGTCTAGCTGGTTAATCTGTTGAGCCAGTGTCACGCCCTGCCTGCCGACAATGACGTGATAGAGGTTTTTGCGATGATCCACATCGACGCTTTCCCCGGCATAAACATTTTGTGCTATAAAGCTGTTATCGAAGATGACGAGTTCTGGCACAGTCCGACTCCATGCGCCGTTTGTGAAAGCGGCATTATCGGTATCCAGTCTGAAATTGACTTCCGGATCACCCGTAACGGATCCTAACGTCTTACGACCTATGACCAGGGAGGGATCGTCAGATTGCAGAGAGCGCAGGATCGCGCAGAGGGTGGTTTTTCCGCGTCCGTTTTCGCCGAAAATCAGGTTGCATTTGCCGAAAGTGACATCGCCGGCCGCGCGGCAATCGGTAAAGCGGCCGACATTTTTAATGGAGATGATTTTCTGGATCATTCCTCAATCCCCCCTTTAAGGTACATATCTATGTTTGCATACTGGAGTAATACGACCGGATATGCTCATCCTTTGGCCGCCGCCGTATGGCGGTGCCGCCATAATCCGGATTAAATACCTGTATAACC
>CAYSGL010000270.1:0-2634 GCA_964430725.1 uncultured Pseudobdellovibrionaceae bacterium | reverse complement strand
GATCTAAGCGGATATGATATGCGTCCGCTGGAAACATTGAAAGGGCAGGTTCTCTCGGCGATGAAGGCGGCTGGCGCCAAATTCTTCGGCATGAATTTATATAAGGTGCAAATGCAAAGTGCCGTTCTTGACCGCGCCGATTTTCGCAGTTGTGATATGGAAGAAGCCGATTTGCGCGGCAGTTCGTTTGTGGGGGCGCGTTTCAATCACGCCAATCTCAAAAACTCCACCTTCGATCCGTTGATGTTTGGCGCAGAAGGGGTGGCCAAACGGTTTGCTCCCAGCATTTTTGACAATGCTTCAATGAGCTATGCCGATTTTTCCGGTTGTAAAATGCGCGCAGCCAGCTTTAAGAACACGGACGTATCCTATGCCGATTTTACCGGATGTGATTTGCGCGAGGCCGATTTTTCCGGCGCCGATGTCACGGGCACCATCTTTGACAATGCCGATACCGAAGGCGCGAGTATCCCGACTGGCGGCAGCGTGTTCCGCCTGAAGGCCGAAGCTGAAAGCGCTTAACCTTATTGGCGAATGCCAAGCTGTACTTTTACAATACGCTCTATATCCGCCATGTTACACGCATCGGCAACCGCCAGTTTATTTTTTAAACGCGCCTTGGAAACAGTGGCAATTTGATCTGCCATGGCTTTCACCTTGCGCCCGTCGATATCAATCAGACACTCGCATGGATATAATTTTCCTATTTTTGTTGTGAGGGGGATGACCTGTACCCGGTTCATGTGGCGGTTGGATGAATTATTACTGACGATGATGGCAGGACGCGTTTTGGTTATTTCTCCGCCGATTGCGGGATCGAACGACACCCACCATATTTCGCCGCGCATCATTGTGATGTCGCGTCATCAAGTCCGGCAAGCGTTGCTTCCGACCAGTCAAGCGCTTCCTGCTCACGATCAGTCAATCCGGCAAGTTCGGTGTAGGCCATATCGAGTTCTTGATCCAGAATATGCGGGCGCGCGACATCTTCCAAAAACCGGCTGATATTGCGCGGGCCGATCTTGGCGTAGAGCCCTTTATAGAGTTCTTCGGAAATGGTGATAGTCAGCTTTTTTTGCATACGTCCAGTATACGTGTGCTGCACGTGTAACGCAAGAAAAAAGAAATTATCAAAGCTTTTCAGTCAGTTCCGGAACAATCGTAAATAAATCACCGACCAGGCCGTAATCCGCGATCTGAAAAATAGGGGCTTCTTCGTCCTTGTTGATGGCGACAATAACCTTGGAATCCTTCATGCCGGCCAAATGCTGGATCGCGCCGGAAATGCCGACGGCGATATATAAATCGGGGGCGACGACTTTTCCTGTCTGGCCGACCTGATAATCATTCGGCACATATCCCGCATCGACGGCGGCGCGCGATGCGCCAATGGCGGCGCCAAGTTTATCGGCCAGCGCTTCAATGATTTTGAAATTATCGGCCGAGCCAACCCCGCGTCCGCCCGATACGACGATATTGGCTGACGTCAATTCGGGTCGATCGGATTTGGATACTTCGGCGGACACGAATGACGAGAGGCCGCTATCGCCTTTCACGCTCACCTCTTCAACGGGCGCGCTGCCGCCTTCGGCCGCTACTGCATCAAATCCCGTGCCGCGTACGGTAATCAGTTTTTTTGCATCGGATGATTTCACAGTGGCAACCGCGTTACCCGCATAGATGGGACGCTCAAACGTGTCGGCATCAATAACGGCGGAGATATCCGAAATTTGCTGAACGTCGAGCAGGGCGGCGGCACGGGGGAGAATGTTTTTCCCGAACGTCGTCGCGGGCGCGAGGATGTGCGAATAATCGCCCGCCAGATCAACAATGACCGGCGCGACATTTTCGGCCAGACCGTGTTCAAGCGACGCATCATCCGCTTTCAACACCTTGGATACACCCGCAATATTCGCGTCGCTCGCGGCGGCGTTGGAGCAATTCGCGCCGGCCACCAGCACATGAATCTCTCCGCCGATTTTCTGCGCGGCGGCGATCGTGTTCAAGGTTGCGGGTTTGATGCTGGTGTTGTCATGTTCTGCGAGGATTAAAATAGTCATCGTCTTTCCCTTTTTATTTTTACGCGAAGTTTCCAAGGCGCGAAGATTTTCTTATGATCCCTTTCCCTCTTCGATGCTTCGCGTTTGAATTATATCACTTTCTTTTCATTCTTTAATTTATCAATCAGTGCATCAAGATTAAGGCTGTGTCTGATATCAACGAACTCGCCGTTTTCTTTTCCATCCCCGTTAACCCATGCCATTTGAGGAGACGCTTTAAATATGCGCCGAGGGTTGCCTTCGATAAATTTTTCTGCATCATCTTTGACATTTTTTGCGCGGAGGCCCAGGAGATGACGTGCGCTACTAATTTCTTCTGCGTCCTGCTCCTTAAGCGATCTAGCCTGCGCCTGAAAATAGACGCCTTCCCCAGTTCCGGCAGGAGTGCGGCTGTCATACATAACCAAAAATACATTCGGGTTGATTTCGATATTTCGCGAGTGCTGGTTTTCAACCCAAGATGCCCAGTAAAAATTAAGCTGTTCGTCATAGGCTGTGTAAACAGGTGTATTCCAAGGTTTTCCATCAGGGCATACACTGGCGATAGTCAGATATTCTATGGTGCGGATTATTC
>CAYSGL010000269.1:0-2650 GCA_964430725.1 uncultured Pseudobdellovibrionaceae bacterium | reverse complement strand
ACCAAGGGCACCAAGCGAAATGATATAATTGCCGTGATTGTTCATCTGCGGCGGGTTTGGCAGACGAAAGGCTTTGTTCTTTGTCAGGAACAGGAATTTCTCCGAGGTCGCTTTCGTGTCCAGCGGCGCACCCTTGTCTTTCCAGTCGGGAATAAGCTCGTTCAGCGCGCGCGGCTCGAATGCCGCGCCGGAGAGCAGATGCGCGCCAACCTCGGACCCTTTTTCAAGGACGCATACCGATGTATCGGGGGAAAGCTGTTTCAGGCGGATGGCGCAGGAAAGGCCCGCTGGTCCTGCGCCGATAATAACGACATCATATTCCATGGTTTCGCGGTCTTCGCGGCGGGCTTCTGCCATACTCTATAGTCCTCGTAACGGGAGAATCATTGTATTTCCTGATCTTACACGATAAAAATGAAGAATTCTTACGATATTTGAATAATATGACACGGATATGGCAGGCATGGACCATACGGCTTTAAAATCGGCGCTAAGCTGGTATCTCGATCACGGTGTGGACGAGGTTCTGGCGGATTCGCCGGTCGATCATACCGCCATGCCGGTGATCGACCGATCCGACGTCGATGGGGAAAGCCCTGTGGCCGCGCCTGCCAGTGTCACGCCAATGCCGTTGCTTGGCACGAGCGACATGGTGGCGCAGGCGGCGGAGTTGGCGGCGGCTTGTACGACACTGGATGAACTCAGACAGGCTATTCAGGATTTTGACGGGCTGGCGGTCAAGAAAACCGCGACGCAGATCGTTTTCGCCGATGGGGTTCCGCAAGCCAAAGTTATGGTGGTGGGCGAAGCGCCGGGCGCGGACGAGGATCGGCTGGGCAAGCCTTTTGTCGGGGTCAGCGGCCAGTTGCTTGATAAAATTCTCGCTTGTATCAACCTCTCCCGCGCGCCGGAAGACAGTCAGCAACCCGTTTACATCAGCAATATTCTCAACTGGCGGCCGCCGGGCAATCGCACGCCGACCGATCAGGAAGTTCAGATCGCGCTGCCGTTCATTCAAAAGCATATAGAAATTATTAACCCTGATTTTCTTATTTTGAGCGGTGGCGTTGCGGCCAAGGGGCTGTTGAATTCCGCTGAAAGCATCTCGCGCCTACGCGGAAAATTCCATGATATTCCAATCGGTGGTAGAATGATCCATGCCATCGCGACATACCACCCGTCCTATCTGTTGCGCACGCCGACGCAAAAACGCGCGGTATGGCAGGATATGTTGATGTTGCAGGAACGGTTATAGGTGCTTCGCTTTCTTCTTATCATTTTTATGGGCATCGCTTCGCCGGTGCGGGCGGATATCTATGCCGCCCTGCCGCCTGTCAAGCCGCTTTTGGCAAACTGGGATGTATCGTCCTATGCGAAAATATTTGATGCGCAGGAGCGCGGCGAGTGGGTTGAGGCGGACGCGGCGATAAAAAAACTCGCGAATGGCTTGCTGATGGGCCATGTGCTGGGCCAGCGTTATCTCCACCACGACTACAAAGCAGGGTTTGATGAGTTAAGGCAATGGCTGGATCTTTACTATGACCACCCGCAAGCTGAAAAACTATACAAGCTCGCCGTGTCCCGTCGTCCCGAGGGCAGTGATGCCGCGTTGAGGGAACCGGAAAGAGAGGTCCAGACAGCCGGTATTCTGGGATTACAGGGGACACAGGCCAAACAATATCGAACCAAGAAAAAGCGCGGTGAGTCTCTCCAGCGTGACGTGAATAACCTGTTCCGGCAGGTGCGCGGCGCTGTCGATCGTTATGAACCGACCCGCGCCATGTCGCTGTTGAATGGCAGTCAGGCCGGAAAAGAGCTGGATCCGACGGAATATGATCAGGTGCGCGCGCTGATCGCGGCGGGATATATCTATGCGCAAAAGCCGGATGAGGCGTTAACGCTGGCCGTCGCCGCGCGCAAACGCTCGACCAAATATGTCCCGCTGGCATATTGGGTTGAGGGGCTGGTCCACTGGCAAAGGGATGAGTACGGCAAGGCGGCTTTTGCCTTTGAAAAAGCGGCATCCTCCCCCTATGCGTCGGGCTGGCTGCAGGCGGCGGCAAGCTATTGGACGGCGCGATCCTATATGCGTGCGGGTGATGTGAAAACCATTACGCCGTGGCTGAAAAAAGCGGCGCGCAATCCGCGCACATTCTACGGACTTTTGGCGACACGCGCACTGGGTCAGAATTTTCGCTTTGATTGGGAAATGCCTGTTCTCAATCCGCGCCATATCAAGCTGCTGGAAAAATATCCGCAATGACAACGGGCCAAAGCCCTGATTGATGCAGGTCAATATACGCTGGCTGAAGAGGAATTAAAGGCGATACCAGGGGTCAAAAAGAAAAAGGACGTGCAGGAGGCTCTGCTTGCCTACGCCTTTAATAAAAATCTATCAGGGCTGTTGCACTATCTGGGTAACACTGTGCCGCGTGCCGGCGGCGGCCTCTATGACGGCGCGCTGTTTCCGTTAATCCCGTGGGAGCCGGAGGGCGGCTATAACGATGATATTGCCCTGATGCATGCCTTTATCCGTCAGGAATCCCGATTCCGTGTATCGGCGGAAAGCGCCAGCGGCGCGCTTGGCCTGATGCAAATCATGCCTTCCACGGCGGCATGGCTAACCAAAGACGACGTTTATAAGGAAACA
>CAYSGL010000268.1:0-2651 GCA_964430725.1 uncultured Pseudobdellovibrionaceae bacterium | reverse complement strand
GATGAAATGGGGGTTCATGTCAAACAGGCAGAGCAGGAAAAATTTATCCCCGAAGCAGAACAGGCACGCGGTGAGTTGTTGAACCCCCGTTTTGATTCAGTCGATACGGAAGGCCGCCCGTTCACGGTGACGGCGGCGCGGGCCGTTCAGGATGGGAATAATCCAAAGATTGTCAATCTTGAGGACCCGCATGCCGAGATAAAAATCGCGGCGGATGAATTGATACAGGGACAGGCCCGGCAAGGTGCGTACGAGCAAGAGGCGGGCCGTTTATTCCTGAGCCATGCCGTGTCCTTGCATCATAATGCGGGGTACAAGCTGGAGAGCGAAGAATTGCGCGTCGATTTAAAAACAGGGGCTGCCTTCTCGGATTTGCCTGTGCACGTGACGGGACCTGCGGGGACGATCGAGGCGCTTGGGCTTGAGGCTTATAATGATCGCGGCGTCCTGATTTTTCAAGGGCCTGCGCGTCTTGTATTGCATGACGCAGGGCAACTGTCGCTGGGAGGTGGGCAATAATGAAGTTGATTATTTTTGTGATACTTTTTGCGTTGATCCCCGTCAATCTATTGGCGCAGGACGGCGCGGATAAGCCGCTGGAAATTACCGCCGACCGGACGCTGGAATGGCATCGTCAGGATAAACAGTTTATTGCGGTTGGAAGCGTTCAGGCTGTACAGGGCGGTACCGTATTATATGCAGACAGACTGACGGCGGATTACCGCGAAACGGCGGATAGCTCGATGGACATCTATCAATTAACGGCCACGGGCAATGTTCGCCTTGAAAATAATGACGGATCGACCGCCTATGGCGAAAAAGCGGTTTATACGGTCGATGACGGACGGGCGGTTTTGACCGGTGCCAACCTGCGCATTGTATCGCCTGACCGCACCATTACGGCGAGCGACCGCATGGAATATCTAACCCAAAAAGGCGAGGCCAGCGCCCATGGCAACGCCAAGATGGTCCAAGGAGATGATACGATCACTGCCGCTACGCTCAAGGCTTTCTTTACGCAGGGCGAAGGGAGCGCGCGCGCGTTGTCGCGCGCCGAGGCAATCGGCAATGTTGTCATTATAACGCCTCAGGAAAAACTGACAGGCGATAAAGGCGTGTATACCGCCGCAAACGATACGGCGGAAGTGACGGGGACGGTGCGTATTACGCGCGGTCCCAATGTGCTTGAGGGCGCACGGGCGACGGTTAATCTGAAGACCAGTGTGAGTACGATGTATGGCGGCGCTTCTTCGCCGACAGGCGACACGCGGGTGCGCGGCGTATTTTATCCGGAGAAGAAAAGCGAGTAGTTGCCAGACATGCTGCTTGGCATATATTGTGAAATAAGAGCGTAACCATGACACAGCCGCATATATCAAGACCGCGCGAAGTTCCCAAAGGGCTTGTCGCCAGCCATTTATCCAAAAGTTATAAAAAACGCCCTGTGCTGCACGATGTTTCTTTGTGTGTGAATCGCGGCGAGGCGGTGGCTTTGCTTGGTCCGAACGGGGCGGGAAAAACAACAAGCTTTTATATTATGACGGGGTTGATCCCGGCGAATGCCGGCCAGATTCTGCTGGACGGTCAGGATATCACCGCCTTGCCGATGTATCGCCGGGCGCGCGCCGGCATCGGATACTTGCCACAGGAAAGCTCTATTTTTCGCGGTTTGAATGTCGAGGATAATATTCGCGCCGTTCTTCAAGCGCAGCCATTTGAAAAAGACGAACAGGAAGCCTTGCTGGAAGAATTGCTTAATGAATTCCAGATTGCCCATTTGCGCCGTACGCCTGCGCCCGCGCTGTCGGGTGGAGAGCGCCGCCGCGTGGAAATTGCCCGGGCCCTGGCCAGCCGCCCGCATTTCATGCTGCTGGACGAACCGCTGGCGGGGATCGACCCGATTGCGGTGAACGATATCCGCAATATGATCTCACATCTGAAAACGCGCGGCCTTGGCGTGCTGATTACCGATCACAACGTCCGAGATTGTCTCGAAATCGTTGATCGCGCTTATATTCTCCATGATGGCCGTGTGCTGATGGAGGGGACGCCGGATGAAATTGTCGCGCATGAGGATGTCCGGCGGGTTTATCTCGGGGAGAGTTTTTCGCGCTAGAGCGGACTCGGTCCTCGTGGTAAAATAGCCCTATGAGTCAGATTTCCCAGCGCCTCGACCTGCGCCAGTCCCAGAATTTAGTAATGACGCCGCAACTACAGCAGGCGATCAAGCTGTTGCAGCTAAGCAATCAGGAGTTGAGCGAGTTTATCGAAGAAGAACTTGCCAATAATCCCTTGCTTGAAAAAGCCGAGCCGGAGCGGGAAGGGGATGAGGGCACACCGGACCACGCCGAAGGAAAAGACGATGTGGATACGGCCTTTGATGTGTTGGATGATTTCGATGCCGGGTCAAGCATGGCCAGTGTCGGGGCCGGCGGCAACAGCTCGTTTGACACGCTGGATACGGCGTTTGAAAATTCCCTCGCGCGCGAGACGACGTTGCGTGAACATCTTTTGGAACAACTATCATTGGCCTTTGACGATCCGCGCGATGCCATGATTGGCGCGCTGTTAATCGACTCTCTTGACGAGGCAGGATATCTGCGTCACAGCGTCAGCGAGCTGTCCGAGCGTCTTGCCTGCTCGGTCGATCG
>CAYSGL010000267.1:0-2654 GCA_964430725.1 uncultured Pseudobdellovibrionaceae bacterium | reverse complement strand
CTATGTGAACGGCAAAGCCGTGCGCTTTGCCGAAAGCGAACTTGCGCCCATTCATTTGGCTGAAATTGATGGCCGCAATTATTATGCCTTTGCTGAAAAGGAGGATATTCCGTCAGGCGGAAAAATCGCCGATGAGGATATTGAGCTGATTTACAAGCACAGCCAAGTCATTCGACAGGTGAAGGAAGAAGCCGGTCGGCGCATTTTGGAAGTTGCCCCGCAATGGAAGCAGCAAAATGCGCTGGTCGATATTTATTTGTTGGGCAAGCTGGAAAAGCTGGACGAACAGCAACAGGAGCGCCTGCAAAAAGCCGAACAACTTTTACTGCAAATTCAAGATATCCGGCTGCGTTCCGATGCTATCGAAGCCTCTTTGATCAACGGCGTTTTTGTTGATTATTTCACGGAGCAAGCATGGGAAATCGACAATGCCTAATACTTTGCTCAGTGAAGCATTGCGGGAAGCCTACGCATCTGCACCCAGCGATGTCGTTATTCTGCATACGCTGGAATTGCGTCATCCGTCTTTTTTGGATGATGACGGCCAACCCATCGCCATTCGGGTGGTGCGGGATAATCAGGATTTGACTGCGCGGCTGGAGGCTGGCGCACCCTTGAACGCAGGTGCAATGGTGACCTTTGTCGCCATGGGATTCGATCTGGAATTGCCGCCTATCGATACCGCGCCCGTGCCGGAAATCTCGATCACGCTGGACAATGCCAGCCGTGAGATTGTCAAGCACCTGGACGCTGCATCTGACAGTCAAAGCAAGATTGAGGTCACTTATCGCCCCTATTTGTCGGACGATTTGGAAGGGCCGCAGATGGAGCCGCCATTTACGTTGGTGCTGACGGAAGTGAGCGCCGACACGTCACGGGTCACAGGCCGCGCCCGCATGCTCGATGTCGGCAATAAGGCATTTCCTGCTGAAACCTATAATTCTTTGCGCTTTTCGGGGCTGACGAGATGATTATTTGGATGTGAGTGTTTTGGCTTCTTCGTCACTGACAACATCATAGCCTGCATTGTAATGACTATAAAGCAAAGACGTTCCTTCTCTATCAATGATCTTTGCATTGATTTTGAATTTAGTGCCAACGGGATATTTCTCACGCATTGCTTTTGAACATTCAACTTTCAATGACGTATCCGCCCATTGGCCTGGGAGTGGACGCACTCGAAGTTTGCTGCCGGAATTCTCACCAGTCGGTCTGTAGGTTTCGACAATGATTTCACGCATTTCTGCAGCCCTCTCAATTTATAACTTAAAAAGGATAGCAACATGGCTAATGAGAGTCACTGGGCTTTTGATTATATCGGAAAACCGTGGGTCGTCGCCTCTGACGGCCCAGATGCTTACGATTGCTGGGGTCTGGTTGTGGCGGTGCAAAGACGGCTTTACGGCCATGATTTGTCCGTCATTCCCGTTGCAGAAAACGACATGAAAACCCTGATCCGCACCATGCGCGATCATCCCGAACGGCAAAACTGGCACACGGTGGCAACACCGAAAGAAGGCGATGTCGCGCTACTGCGCCAGTCCCGCCACCCCATCCATGTCGGGGTTTGGCTGGATGTGGACGGCGGCGGCATTTTGCATGCCGTCCAGGGCGCTGGGGTCGTGTTTCAAAGCCTGAACAATCTGAACATGACCGGCTGGAAGATCGAGAATTATTACCGCCACATCGAGGGATAATCTATGGCACAAGTCGCCATCCATCATAATCCGTTCCATCTGCACAAAAACGTCGATCTGTTCACGCCCCGCATCGGGCAGACCATTCGCGGTTGGTTGGATGAACGCGGTATTGCAGAATTTTCCAAGCCCACCATCTGCATCGTGGATGGTGAGCCTGTTCTCCGCAAGGATTGGCCGTTGGTCATCGTGCAGAAAGAAACGGTCATCGCCTTTATCACCCTGCCGCAGGGTGGCGGTGGTGGTGGGAAGATTTTTCGTGCCGTCCTGAGCATTGCTGTGATGGTTGCCGCACCTTATGCGGGCGCGGCGCTGGGAGCAGCCATGGGCGTGACAAGCACGGTGGGCATATCGTTGCTGACAGTGGGCGTAGCTTTGGCAGGCTCCGTGTTGGTGAACGCCCTGATTCCGCCGCCATCCCCCAGCTCCGGCATCAGCTACAATCCGACTGCGCCAAGCCCGACTTATTCCATTCAGGCGCAAGGTAACCAGGCGCGTCTGGGAGAACCGATCCCTGTCGTCTATGGCCGCCACATCATCTATCCCGATTTCGGAGCGGCGCCTTATTCGGAATTTGAGGGCAACGAACAGTATCTCTACCAGCTGCACGTCATCGGCCAAGGTGAATACGATATCGAGCAAATCCGTATTGAGGATACGCCGATCACCTCGTTCAAGGAGATCGTTTACCAAATCATTCCGCCTGGCGGTGCGGTCACGATGTTGGACACGGATGTGGTTACCGCGCCTGAAATCGCTGGGCAGGAATTGCTTTCCATCGATGATGGCGGGGAATGGGTCGGCCCGTTTGTGGCCAATCCGACCGAAACCACGACAGATCTGCTGGCGCTGGACATCATCATGCCCAAGGGGCTGTATTACGCCAATGACAACGGGGGCTTAAGCAACCGCACCGTGTCGTGGGAAGTCCAGGCACGCGAGATTGACGATGAGGGC
>CAYSGL010000266.1:0-2660 GCA_964430725.1 uncultured Pseudobdellovibrionaceae bacterium | reverse complement strand
GGTGGCTGAGGAGTGCGCAAAAACAACAAAAAGCATATAAGCCGCGTCTTCAAAAGAAATATGAGGACGAGCTTCAACAGGCCCTGATGGAAAAATATGGCATCAAGAATAGACATGCCGCGCCCCAGATGGTGAAGATTGTCATCAATATGGGTGTTGGTGAGGCCGTAAACGACCGCAAGGTTGTCGATGCTGCTATTGAACAGCTGAGCGCGATTGCCGGACAAAAGGCAGTCCCCACCTATGCCCGCAAGTCGAACGCGTCGTTCAAATTGCGCGAAGGCATGGCTGTGGGTTGCAAGGTCACACTGCGCGGCGAGCGTATGTACGAATTCCTCGACCGTCTGATCAATATCGCGATGCCGCGTATCCGCGACTTCCGTGGAATCAGCCACAAGAGCTTTGATGGCCGTGGCAACTATGCCATGGGCGTCAAGGAACAGATTATTTTCCCGGAGATCCAGTACGACAAGGTCGATGCGATTCGCGGGATGGACATTATCATTTGCACGAACGCCGCCAACGACGATCAGGCACGTGAACTGTTGCGCGGCTTTAACATGCCGTTTCAGGACAAAAAAGGAGCTTAACGCACATGGCTAAGAAAAGCGCAGTAAACCGCGATAACAAACGCCGCAAAATGGCACAGGGCAAGGCATCAAGCCGCGCCGCATTGAAGGCGATTATCGCCGACAAGGAAAAGCCGATGGAAGAGCGTTTTGCCGCCGTGTTGAAACTCGCCGAGATGCCCCGCAACTCGTCGAAAACAAGAATTCGCAACCGCTGTGCCCTGACGGGCCGTCCGCGCGCGCACTACCGCAAGTTCCGCCTGTCGCGTATCGCTTTGCGTGACCTGGCATCGCGCGGCGAGCTGCCCGGCGTGACGAAGTCGAGCTGGTAATAGAAAGGTTTTAGGAGGATTACAAATGTCCATGAACGATCCCCTCGGTGATATGCTGACCCGCATCCGTAACGGCCAGATGGCCCGTCATACGGTTGTTGTGAGCCCGCATTCGAATATCCGTTGTTCGGTGCTGGATGTGCTGAAGGATGAAGGCTATATCCGTGGCTATAAAGTCGCCGATGCCGGTAACAACAAGCGCACGATCGAAATCGAGCTGAAATACGCCGACGGCCAGCCTGTCATTCAAGAGCTGAAGCGCGTGTCTACACCGGGCCGCCGGGCCTATACCAAGATCAAGGATCTTGCGGCTGTCCGCAATGGCCTTGGTATCTCGGTCGTGTCCACGCCCAAGGGCGTGATGGCAGATCACAAAGCGCGTGCGGCCAATGTCGGCGGCGAAGTGTTGTGCCAGGTATTCTAAGGTTTAAAGAGCAAGGAAGATAAGACCATGTCTCGCGTAGGTAAAAATCCGGTAGCCCTTCCCAGTGGTGTTGACGCCAATGTGAACGGCCAGGAAGTCAAGGTAAAAGGGCCAAAGGGCGAATTGTCGCTGGTCGTCCATGATGACGTCACGGTCACCAAGGATGAAAACGGCATTGTGCTGAAACAGCGTGTCGAGTCGATGCGCGCCAGGAAACTGTGGCCGACCATGCGCCAGCTGGTCAACAACATGGTGGTTGGCGTTACGCAGGGCTACTCCAAGGAACTGGAAATCCAGGGGGTTGGTCTTCGTGCGGCCATGCAGGGCAACACGCTGGTGATGCAAATGGGCTACAGCCACGAAATCCGTTTTGATGTACCGCAAGGCGTCAAGGTCGAAGTGCCCCAGCCAACGGAAATCAAGGTAAGTGGTATCGACAAGCAACTGGTTGGCTATGTGGCTGCCAAGATCCGCGATTACAAACGCCCCGAACCTTACAAAGGAAAAGGTATCCGCTATAAAGGCGAATACGTCCAGCGTAAGGAAGGCAAGAAGAAATAACAGGTGACGTTATGACACAGAAACTAACATCGGCCCAGCGCCGCAAGTTTTCGACCCGCAATAAGCTGCGCGGCGTGAACATCAATCACAACCCGAACCGCCCTGTGCGTCCGCGCCTGTCGGTTCACCGCACCGAAAAGCAGATTTACTGCCAGGTCATTGACGATGTCAAAGGCGTAACGTTGGCTGCGGCCAGCTCGCTGGACAAGGATCTGGGCCTGAAAAACGGCGGTAACACCGAAGCGGCGGCGAAAGTCGGCAAGCTGGTGGCTGAGCGTGCGAAAAAAGCCGGCATCAGCGCGGTGCAATTCGATCGCGGTCAGTTTGTTTATCATGGCCGCGTCAAGGCGCTGGCCGACGGTGCCCGCGAAGGCGGACTGGAATTTTAAGGATTTAGGAGCGAATACGCATGGCACAAGAACAAAAACAACCCCGTGACCGCGACAATCGCGGCGAGCGCGAGGAAAGCGAATTCCACGAAAAGCTGGTCGCCGTTAACCGCGTTGCCAAAGTGGTGAAAGGCGGACGCCGGTTCGGTTTTGCCGCACTGGTCGTTGTCGGCGATGGTAAAGGCCGCGTCGGTTCCGGTCACGGCAAGGCGAAAGAAGTGCCCGAAGCCGTCCGCAAGGCGACCGAACAGGCGAAGCGCAACATGATCCGCGTGCCGCTGCGCGAAGGCCGTACGCTGCACCATGACGTCAAAGGCGTTTATGGCGCGGGTAAAGTGGTTTTGCGCACCGCACCGACCGGTACGGGCGTTATCGCCGGCGGTCC
>CAYSGL010000265.1:0-2662 GCA_964430725.1 uncultured Pseudobdellovibrionaceae bacterium | reverse complement strand
GCCCAATAATATGATTGCGCATAGCTGGCCCCCAAATCGCTATCCAGCCCAAAACGCGGCGTCAGCAAGCCGCTCTTTTGTTCGACGGTCCCGTCCGGGTGTGAGAAGTAAGGTGTATACGCTACGGGAACGCCAAAAAGCTCAAAGCGGGCATCACGGTATGATATGCGGGCTTCTTCCTGATCATGCGTAACCGTACGGGCGCGCAAACGCCACGGAGGGCTTGCATCAGGGTTGTTTTCGCATGGCTCGCATGGCGTATAAATGGCATCATCCATGACAGTGACTGTACCGCCGCTTCGCGTACCCTGCCCCGCCCAGAAACGCGACCCGTCCTCCAGAACGGCATATAGCTTTTCGACAAAGCCTGTCTTCATATCATCGGTTAAATCGAGTTTATCGGCCGTGTACACATCCCCATTATCATACGTCAAAACGACGTTTCCAGACGCTGTGACAGTATCGCTTGCAAGATCGTACCGCACCTCATCGGCTGTCAAAATGCGGCCAGCCTGGACCATTTCAACATTACCGCGCGCGATGATTGCCTGCCCTGTTTCATCGTGCTGGAGTGTGTCTGCCGCGAAATCAACCGGCTGTTCATTTTTGGGAGCTCCGCTCGTGACGGCGTTATTGGGGACAGCTGCCCGCAACGTGCCGGTGCCTGCCTGCTCCCCTTCACTGGGAGCTGGGAAGACAGGGGCCTGAGCAAAACGCGGCGGCGCGGAATAATCGACCGAGACATAAGGAGAATAGCGGCGCTCTTGCTCTTGCGCATGCACAGCAAGTGGCAACAGACTGACCCCTGCCATAAAAATAAAATTTATATATTTCAGACTGTTACTCAAGAATTTAAAACCTGTGGGTGAGGCAGCGATATTTCAAGCTTATTCTCGCCCAACCTGATTCACAGGTCAAGGCAGGGATTGATTATATATTTTCCTTAACGTCGCAAGAAGTCCGGAATATCGTCATCCACCCCGAAACGCCCCCCGACCTCGTCATCGCGAACCACTTTGCGGTCACGGCGTTCACCGCCAGCCTTCTTTTCGGCGACTTCCGATGGACGGCGGTCTTGTTTCTCACGTCTAGGCCCGGGGGCCGGACGATCCTGTCTATCCTCCGCGACATCCAGATTTTCGACATCAATCGTCTTCTTGATCAACTTTTCTATATTGGCCAGACGTTTTTCGTCATCCTCACCGCTGACAAATGTAAAGGCCCGCCCCGACATACCAGCGCGTCCCGTACGTCCAATACGATGGACGTAATCGTCAGGATGCATCGGGATGTCAAAATTAAAGACATGGCTGACACCCTTGATATCCAAACCGCGCGCAGCGACATCAGAACAGATAAGCAAAGTCACCTCGTCGTCCTTAAACGCCTGTAAAACTTCATTGCGCTTGGCCTGCGGCATATCGCCATGCATAGGGGCCGCTTTAAGCCCCCGGCGGCTCAAGGCCTGTGCCAGCCCGCCAATATCCCTTTTGCGATTGAGGAAGATAAACGCATTCTTCACATTTTCCCGCTCAATCAGGGAAACAAGCGCTTGCTCTTTCTTCTTTTACGGCAGCCGCAGAATAGATTGTTTGACGTTTTCCGCCGTTGATGCGGGAGGGGCAACCGATATCTCTTTAGGGTTTGACAGATACTTTTCCGTCAAACGCTTGATCTCCGTCGGCATGGTCGCAGAAAATAACAATGTCTGACGCGTCGGAGGCAATAAAGAGCAGATCCGGTCGATATCCGGAATAAAGCCCATATCCAGCATACGGTCCGCTTCGTCAATCACAAGGATTTTAATGTCTGAAAGAAGGATGGCACCACGCTCGAACAGATCAAGAAGGCGCCCCGGGGTTGCGATCAGGACATCGACGCCCTTCTCTAACAGCTTCATCTGCTCGCCCATGGATTCACCACCCACCAGCAAGACCTTCGATAGCTTATGGTGCTCGCCATATTTGTCGAAGTTTTCCGCCACCTGTGCCGCCAGCTCGCGCGTCGGCTCCAGAACAAGAGAACGCGGCATGCGCATCCGCGCCCGCCCGCCACTCAGGATATCAATCATCGGCAAGGTAAAACTGGCTGTTTTGCCCGTCCCTGTCTGAGCAAGGCCAATAACATCCCGCATCATCAAAACAGATGGAATGGCTTTTTCCTGTATCGGGGTCGGCTGGGTATAACCACTCTCCCGTACAGCGCGTAAAGTCTCTTCGCTTAATCCTAGGTTATCAAAACTCATAAGTGAATATGCATCCAATCTGTCCCGCGATGAAACGCGAAATATACAACAACATTAATGACGAACAAAACGCTCGCCAGCTTTAAGACAACATGCGCGCGGCTTTTGACGGGCGTACATGGCGGGTGGCAACATCCCGTATCGTGGCAATCGATACGCCGTGCGCACCAATCAGCAATCCAGCCTAAAGCAATAACCACCCCGGAGAATATGATAAGCGGTACTTCATAGTGATGAACCATGCCATGAAGCCTTTCCAGACCGGGCGGCAATGCGGCAATCAATCCTGCCCCGACCAGCAAACTGGCCAACGAAAAAAGGGTCGGTAACACGCAACAGAAAATATGCGTGGTTTCCGAAAGAATAATCGTCCAGATCAGAGGCTTACGCAAACGCTCCACTTAACCGGCCTTTCAC
>CAYSGL010000264.1:0-2674 GCA_964430725.1 uncultured Pseudobdellovibrionaceae bacterium | reverse complement strand
AATACAAGTAGCAGCCACGGCAATGTGATTTCCCCCTGGAAACGTAACGACGGATCGAATGTCGATCTGACCCCCGGCGGATCGTCAGGCGGCTCGGCGGCAGCGGTGTCTGCACGTTTATGCCTCGCTGCGACCGGAACGGATACGGGCGGCTCTATCCGACAGCCTGCGGCGTTTACGGGTATTGCCGGCATCAAACCCACATATGGCCGTTGCTCGCGCTGGGGCATTGTTGCCTATGCCTCCTCGCTCGATCAGGCTGGCGCGTTTGGCCGTACGGTCGAAGATGCCGCCCTCTTGCTGAACGCGATGAGCGGGTTCGACGCAAAAGATTCCACCTCGGCCGAACGGCCTGTGCCGGACTTTTCCGCCGCGCTGACCGGTAGCGTCAAGGGATTGAAAGTTGGCATCCCGAAAGAATTTCGCGTGGACGGCATGCCGGCGGAAATCGAAAATCTATGGCAACAGGGGATTGACTGGCTGAAGGCCGAAGGTGCCGAAATCGTCGACATTTCCCTGCCGCATACAAAATATGCCCTGCCTGTTTACTATATTATCGCGCCGGCGGAGGCATCCTCGAACCTCGCGCGCTATGACGGGGTGCGGTATGGATTGCGCGAGACGGGCAAAGACCTGACTGAAACATACGACAAGACGCGTGCGCGCGGATTTGGCGAAGAAGTAAGGCGCCGCATTATGGTCGGCACTTATGTGCTGTCCGCCGGTTATTACGATGCGTATTACATCAAGGCGCAAAAAGTGCGCCGGTTGATTTTGAACGACTACCTCGAAGCCTATAAGCAATGCGATGTCTTGCTGACGCCCTCAACGCCCAGCGCCGCCTTTGCCATTGGCGAAAACGAAGATGATCCGATCAAGATGTACCTGAACGACGTGTTCACGGTTTCGGTCAACCTGGCCGGATTGCCCGGCCTGTCGGTCCCGGCGGGGCTGAACGCGCAAGGATTGCCGCTTGGATTACAGCTGATCGGCAAGCCATGGGACGAGCAAACCATCATCCGCGTCGGCGGGGTGATCGAGGAATGCGCCGGGTTCAACGCCATACCGCAAACCATTATGAAGAAAGCGGCTTAGATGAACATCACATCGTCATTGCGAGCGTTAGCGAAGCAATCCAAGCAATGGTTCTTTAAAGAAAAACCGTATGGATTGCTTCGTCGCGCTGCTCCTCGCAATGACGGATTTCTAAAAACTCTGTGCCTCTGCGCCTCTGTGGTTTTCCTATCGCTTACTGCACAGGCCACCGAGATCAGCAATGACACGGCCAATCAGTATTATCAGAACTGCATTGCAGGGACGACACCGCCGGAGTTGAGCAAACAAACGCAAGACACGCTCTGCGCCTGTACCGCCGCCCAGATGAAAACGGGATTTACGATGGAAGATATGCAGGCCATGAGCAAGAAAGACGAAACCGCGCGCCTCGCATTAAATAAAATGATCGTCAATGTCTATGCGCCCTGTATTCAGTATCCGGCCTATGATTATTATTACAATGTTTGCGTGAGCAATCCGCAAACGGCCAGCCTGTCGAAAAACCCGCAGGCGCTGTGCAGCTGCCTTGCGCAAAAAGTCTCGTCCTATCTCGCCCAGAACAGCCAGCAGGTTTTCGCCGACATTCTTACCCGTACGCCCAATATCGTCGACCCAATGGCCGCCCTGACCAGCGACCCGCAATTCGATCACTTCGCGCAAGGCCAGCTTGTGAGTTGTGTGCAGTAAATTTCCAAAGGATCACGAATGTTCTCTCATATACCCATACCGCTTAAAGGAAGCTTGCTTTCCATACTCGCCTTTCTCAGCTTTTCTTCAGGGGATGCTCTATTAAAACATGCAGGCACATACTATCATACATACACACTTGGATTTTTTGCAGCTCTGGCGGCCTTTATTTCACTTATTATCTTTTCTCTGTTCAAAAAACGCCTGAAAGAAGCGATCAATCCTAAATATAAAAAATTACAAGCTATACGCGCCTTATGTGCGACAGGCGTCTTTGTCTGCTTTTTATATGGCATAAAATACCAAAGCCTTGCTGTCGTATACACCCTCATGTTTACAATGCCTTTTTTCTTGATCATATTTTCTGCTCTATTTATGAAAGAAAAAGTAAGGCGTTGGGATATCGCAATTGTCTTCATTGGATTCATAGGCGTGTTAATTGCACTCCGCCCTTTTGATGCCGCCATTAATTTAGCGCTCTTAGCCGCCTTAGCTGCCGGTTTTTTGCAAGCCATTGTCCAGTTTTTTGCAAAATTTATCCCCAAAGACGAACATTGGCTCAGCTTTAATACCCCTCCTTATCTTTTCCAGACATTGACCTTTGCTATTATTATGGTTTTTTATCCTCAAACTTTCGTTATCCCGGATGTTGGCCATCTCTTCTATATTTCTTTGGCCGGAATATTGCTAACCCTTGGCCTCGTAATACTGACGATCGCCCTGCGCATGGCCCCTGTCATCTCGGTCGCCCCGTTTCACTATACACAGATTATATGGGGGGCAGCCTTCGGTTATATTTTCTTTCGTGATACCATTGATATATGGACAGCGATAGGAGCCACAATTATCATCGGCAGCGGGCTATTCCTCTTATTTTCTGCAGTGCTTATTTCAAGACTCATCTATGAGTTCATGTTAAAGAAAAATGCCA
>CAYSGL010000263.1:0-2675 GCA_964430725.1 uncultured Pseudobdellovibrionaceae bacterium | reverse complement strand
GGCTTACACACAGGCTCCCGATCCGGCGCTGCGTGCTCCTTCGACTCCGGCTATGGCCCCGATGATCAGCCCGGCTCCCGCCGCGATAAGCGCCCCTGCTATGCCGCCCGCCCAGCCGCCTGTGCAAAACGCGGCGGCCCCTGTCGCCGTGCCGCCGATGATGGGGATGGCCCCCGCCAGCGCCCCGGTTATGTCGGCGACGCTTGATCCGAAGGCCGTCAATAGCTGGGAAGCGGCGCGCGGAAGCACGCTGCGGAAAATTCTGGAAGACTGGTCGATGCGCGCCGGTGTGGAGCTGTTCTGGTCGTCCGATTTCGATTTTCCGGTTGGATCTGCCATCCGTATTCGCGGCACGTTTGAGGAGGCGGTCCAGACCTTGCTGAGCGGACTGCGCGATGCCCAGCCGCGTCCGATTGGCCGCCTGCATCCCAATTTACCCGACGGGCCGCCCGTTTTGGTGATTGAAACGAAGCATATTCTGCAATAAAGCGACTTATCAGCTTGACCGCGCTTTCATAGGGCGCGGAATATTGATAGCATGGAACTCTATACTGATTCGCCATGGCAGATTGAGAACCATGACCTTACTGAACATATCGACCCGCCCTTTTTCCCTTGCGGTCATGCTCTCGGCCCTGCTTTTGGGCGGATGCATGAATACCGCCGAGATCAATGATCGCGTTCTGCAAGATCAGGCGACCGCTGACAAAGCCTTGCAAACCATTGAACCCAAACCATATAAGCGCGAGGCGTTGGTCGTGGATGAACGGCCCTGGTTCGGCGCGACCGCCGTACCGATGGATAACGGACAGGCTTTTCCCCCACTGCTGACCCAGCCGGACGGGTTGGTGATGACCTTTGAGCGTCCGGTGACCTTAAGCGAGGCGGCGCGTATGATTCAGGCTGCGACTGGTATCCGCGTGCGCGGCGCGCATGCTGTTGCCAGTGGTCCGGGGCAACGCATTACCGGCGAGGAAAAAACATTTATTCCGCCTGACGGTATTGAAGTCACGGGCGGACGTGTTGTCTGGCAGGGGCCCTTGCCTGTCCTGCTTGATCAGGTGGCGGATTATTTCGATGCCGAATGGCATTACGACGGCAACGCCATCAGCCTGTCGAACGAAGTGACGAAAACATTCATGCTGCACGCACTGGCCGACAGCATTAATTTCACCGGCACGATCGACAGTAGTACCGATAATGATACCGTCCTGCCCAAAGTCGGCATTGAATCATCGGCGACACTGGCCATCTGGGACGAGATGCAAACCACGATCGATTCCATCGTCGGAACGGCGGGCCGCGCGACCTATTCCCCCACAACCGGTACCGTCACCGTCACAGGCACACCCTCGGTCGTATCGCGCACTGAACAATATCTGCGCGAACAAAACCGCCTGCGCCTGCGCCGCGTTGCTGTCGCAGTCAAGGTTCTTTCGGTGACCACCAGCGATGAGAATTCGCTCGGCTTTAATCTCTCGGCGATTCTAGAGCGCGCCATCGGCAGCAAACCGTTCACGTTTAACGCGGTTGGCGACGGCCTGACGGCGGGGATTTTGCGCGCGATGCCCTCGGTCGATCCGGTCACAGGCTTGCCGGTCACAACGGGCGGCACAACACCGGACAACGATACGGCAACCGCCATTCTGGAAGCGTCGGAAGATATCCAGCGCGTGTCGCTCAGCAACTCAGGCGCGATCGTGACCCTGTCCGATGTGCCGGCACCGCTGCAGATTGGGCGGACAATCGCTTATCTAAAGCGCGTGTCCTCTTCAAGTTCGGGTGACGGAACGGGCAATGTCTCGCTGGAACCGGGTGAGGTCAATGTCGGCCTGACCATGAACGTCCTGCCGCGCGTGATTCAGCGCGACCGTATCTTGTTGCGCCTTGCCATCGGCATTACCGATGCGCCGACGCCGTTCCGTGAATTCGGCGTGGGCGACAATGCGGATGGATTGCGCCTGGAATTGCCGGAAATTGCCACGACGGGCTTTTTGCAGAATGCTGTCCTCGCCGAGGGTGAAACGCTTGTGCTGGCCGGCTTCGAGAAAAATCAGAACAGCCTGCGCGATCGGGGTGTGCCGGGCGGCCTGATGACCGGCGGGACGCGCACCGCCAATAAAAGCCGCGAGGCAACGATCTTGTTGATTTCGTCTGAAGTGTTGCCCGAAGAACCGCTGACCGTCATCGGCGGGGATAGCTAAGCGGGAGGGACACCATGACCCTCATGGCGCAAAAAAACAAAGCATGGCATAAATCCGATAAAGAAGAAGGCGTGCTGTTGCATAACGGCAAGAAGTTCGCCGTCGGTATGACGTGGCTGACAGCGGATGATGAGCTGGATATCAAGCTGGCCAAAGACCGTGCGCAAAAAATGGAAGCGGATTTCTATGCACTGCGCTCGACCGTGTCCACCCAGCAAGGGTTCGGTTCATTGCGCATGGGGCATCGCGCCGGTATGCCCAGCGCTGCGTCGCTGGCGTCGGATATGCTGGTCGGCGAATGGCACGGCGTGTTCGCCGCCGATAACGGGTGGTGGTATGTCGCCGTCCATGCTGATGCCATCGCGCCGGACGGCGATGTATTTTTCTTTTCCGAAGAACAGGCCTATCAGCATTTTCAGGAACGCGCGTCCGATTATAAATGGCCGCGCACCTATGTGCCAGAAAGCTGGA
>CAYSGL010000262.1:0-2704 GCA_964430725.1 uncultured Pseudobdellovibrionaceae bacterium | reverse complement strand
GCTGGGCAATTTCCGCGCGCATCTGCGCCACGCCGGACACGTCGCTGATAACATCCATGGCGGTCTGGAAAGGCTGGCTGATCGCGGCAAACACAGGAAGGAACAAATCCGTCGCCCCGGTGCGCAGCCCTTCAGCCGTTTGCGGACGGGCAAAAGAAACCAGCATCAGGATAGAGGCCAGAACCATCAACACATACGTCGTGCCGCGTCCGCCCCAATCAAACATAGGAGCGAAACGTACGAAAACGCGGCTGTTTCTGTGTATCGAGCGGCGGTGTCTCACGCGCTATATCCTCTTTGCAACCCTGCCTGGTCAGGGTACCCCGATTTACGCCCGCTCTGCAATCCTCAAAAACTGGCGCATACCAATAAACAGTCTAATAGGAACCAATTAAGACACTCTTAAGCGTACTCATCTCTTCCAGCGCATGGCCGGTACCAAGCGCAACGCATGACAACGGATCATCCGCAATCGTGACGGCAAGGCCCGTCGCATGGCGCAGAACGAAATCAAGATTGGACAGCAGCGCGCCGCCACCCGTCATCACGATGCCTTTTTCCACGATGTCAGCGGCCAGCTCCGGCGCCGTATGCTCAAGCGCGACCTTGACCCCTTCAATAATCTGTCCGACCGGCTCCAACAGGGCTTCGGCCATCTGGCGTTCGTTGATCGTGATCTCCTTGGGCACGCCATTCATCAGGTCGCGGCCCTTGATCTCCATCGTGCGCCCATCGCCCTCTGCCGGCGGACAGGCCGTGCCAATTTCTTTTTTAATACGCTCAGCCGTTGTTTCGCCGATCAGCAAATTATGCACACGGCGAATGTAAGCGATAATCGCTTCGTCCATTTTGTCCCCGCCTACGCGCACCGAGCGCGCATAGACAATACCGCCCAGCGAAATAACAGCCACTTCGGTCGTGCCCCCGCCGATATCGACAACCATTGATCCGGTCGGCTCTGTCACCGGCAAACCGGCGCCGATCGCAGCAGCCATCGGCTCTTCGATCAAATAGACTTCGGAGGCGCCGGCACTCTCCGCCGATTCTTGAATCGCGCGGCGCTCGACAGCCGTTGAACCGGAGGGCACGCAGATCACCATTTTCGGCGACACAAACGAGCGGCGGTTATGAACCTTGCGAATAAAATGCTTGATCATCGCCTCGGTGACTTCGAAGTCGGCAATGACCCCGTCCCGCAAAGGGCGAATGGCGACAATGTTCCCCGGTGTCCGGCCCAGCATCTGTTTGGCTTCGTTACCGACGGCCAGCACCTGTTTTTTCCCGCCTGCCAGCGAAATGGCAACCACAGAGGGTTCGTTCAGGACGATTCCCTGATCGCGCACATAAACCAGCGTGTTGGCCGTACCGAGGTCGATAGCCATATCAGCCGACAAAAATCCAAATAATTTGGCAAACATGAAAGAAAAACCGCCTTTGGGAGATAAATTCGTTAAATGTGACTTTGCCGCGATAAGCTATTGAAATCAAGCCTTCATCTGTGTCGCAGATGCAATCTGTGAACATGAATATTCAAAGCGGTCGCCATGAAAAAGCCCGCCATCGGGCGGGCCTGTTCACCAGCGCACGAAGGCGCACCGCCTTAACCCTGACGGGCCTTGAAGCGTTTGTTTTTCTTATTGATCACATAAACGCGGCCACGGCGCTTGATCACGCGACAATTACGGTCGCGGCTTTTCAGTGTTTTCAATGAGTTAGCGATTTTCATAGCGCCCACCAGTTCCATTTCTGTGTTAAATTCCGGCGGACAATACAGGGGCATCCAAGGCTTTGTCAAGCCCGGATTTGCTCCATTTTCCACACCATAAACCCGCCGCCCGTTAACCATAATATAATATTTTACCCTCTATACTGAGTAACTGACAATCCGGGGCCATAATGAACGCGAGTGAGACACAGACCGCCATGACAATAACTGCCGATGATTTTGGTCACGCCCTGAATAACGGGCATTTATCGCTCGCCTATCAGCCGATCGTCAAGATGAGCAGCAACAAGATTGCCGGCTTTGAAGCCTTCATGCGCTGGCGGCACCCGGTCCACGGCAATATACCCCCCTCCAGCTTTATCCCGATCGCCGAAGAATCGGGCCTGATCGTGCCGGCCAGCCGGTGGGCGCTGAAAGAAGCGTGCCGCGCCCTTCTCAGACTCAGCGGCAATGTCGGCTATGATATTTCCTTCTTTATGAGCGTGAACTTTTCCGCGACCGACCTGGACGATGAGAATTTCCTTGAACAGCTATACACGATCATCAGCGCGGTCGATATCGATCCGTCACGCCTGCATGTCGAGATCACCGAAAAACTGCTTGATCACAACACGGAAAAAGCCCGCGAGACTTTGGGGTTATGCCGCAGCGCCGGACTGGGTGTGTCGATCGACGATTTTAATACCGAATCATCGTCGTTGCACCATATCCATTCGTTCGGGATTAACATGGTCAAGATCGACCAGATTACCGACCAGAGCGTGCGCGCCATTATCGATGAGGCGCACGAACTTGGCATGTTGACGACGGCGGAAGGCGTTGAAACACAAGAAGATGCCGCCATGCTGCGCGCCATGGGGTGCGATTATGCGCAAGGATATTATTTCGCACGCCCGATGGCCGAAGACGATACCATCACCTATCTGCGCCAGCGTCATTTGCAGTCGGCCTGATGCCATAAATTTTCATATTATAAAC
>CAYSGL010000261.1:0-2721 GCA_964430725.1 uncultured Pseudobdellovibrionaceae bacterium | reverse complement strand
TTCGACGCTGATTTCCAGCCAGTACGCGCCGCCATGGGCAGGCAGGCTCAAGGCGTAAACGGGATCGGCTTTCACACCCTTTAAATTTTGCCTGTACCGATTGACCATCTCCGGCCATGTCAGGGTTTTGTCGGGATCGGGGGTGACATAGATATGCCGGGCGAGATTATAGGGGCTTTGCGCGGTTGACAGCCGTAGTGTGCCGGAATCGGCAAGCGCACCGCTGATCAGGCCGGACAGCAGGATTCCGGCGATCAGCGCCAGAATCCGGATCGATCTATATCTGTAGAAAACGCGGACTAATGCCATGGCGGAGGGCCCCTCGCGTCTTATGGTGACGAAAAATGGTTATGAAACCACTAAAATTATTACATAGCGTTATTTTATAAGAACTTAGACAAGAAACAGGGCCATCAGCGCCAAAACCGCAATTGCGGCCCCGATGCATATTTTCATAAGCTTGGTAAAATTGATCCATGTTGTTTCGGCGCGCGTGACATCTTCTGCCGCGACGGAAATCGGGGTGTGGTGGTGATCGGCCATTACAAATCCTCTTTTAAGAACAGCAGCTTAATTCTTCCATGCCGCATCGGTATTGTCCATAACGATATGCGGCTTGGCGTCCGTTTTCTCAATGTGGCCGATCCGGTATACGGTTTCCCCGGCATTCGAGAGGGTTTGCGTCAGCGCCTCGGCCTGATCTGCCGCACAGACTACAATCATGCCGATCCCGCAGTTCAGCGTCACGGCCAGATCCGCGTCGCTTAATTGGCCATGTTCCTTCAGCCAGCGGAACATCGGCGGCAGGTCCCACGCACCCGCATCGATCACGGCCATTGTGCCATGCGGCAGGACGCGGGGGATATTTTCAGTCAGGCCACCGCCCGTGATGTTGGCCATACCTTTGATCGCGGGCTGATCGTCGGCATCGTTGAGTTTCAGTGCCGCGAGCAGGGATTTAATGTACAGGCGCGTGGGTGTGAGCAGAGCCTCGCCTATCGTTTTGCCGTCGGCGAAGGCGCAAGGGCTGTCATAGTCGTGGCCTTGCGTCGATTGCACGATTTTGCGGACGAGGGAGTAACCGTTGGAATGCAGGCCGCTGGAGGCCAATGCCAGCACGATATCGCCTTCGGCAATGCGCTCGCCTGTAATCATGCGGCTACGCTCGACCGCGCCGACCGTAAAGCCCGCCAGATCATAATCGCCCTCGGCGTAGAGGCCTGGCATCTCTGCTGTCTCGCCGCCGATCAGGGCGCAGCCTGATTCCTTGCAGGCGCGCGCAATGCCCTCGATGACGCTTTGTGCCGTATCGACATTTAATTTGCCGCTGGCAAAATAATCGAGGAAGAATAACGGCTCTGCACCCTGCACGATCAAATCATTGACGCACATGGCGACCAGATCCTGCCCGATCGTGTCGTGCTTGTTCATATCGATGGCGATTTTTATTTTGGTGCCGACGCCGTCGGTCGCGCTCACCAGGATCGGGTCCTGATATCCTGTGGCTTTTAAGTCGAACAGGGCGCCAAAACCGCCAATATTGCTCATTGATCCGGTCCGGAAGGTGTTTTTGACGGCGGGCTTTATCCGCTCGACCAGCGCATTGCCGGCCTCTATATCCACACCGGCGTCTTTATAGGCATTTTGGGTCATTGGCTTGATCCGGATTCCGCGTTATAAAAAAGCCATACTTTCTGCGCACAAACGAAGAATGAAGGCCTATCTGATGTCAGCACTGTATAAGGGTTTTGCCCGCGCCAAGCCAGTCTTTTTTGGCTTGTTTGCGGTTGTTTCGCTGGCCTTAAGCGCTCCGGCGCTGGCCCAAATGTCCTATACGGTCGAAGGAGTCGAGGTCGACGTGACAGCCGCCAATGCGGTCAAAGCGCGGGAAGAGGCCCTGAAGCAGGCGCAGGTCAAGGCGTTCGAACAGCTGGCGCTTGGCGCGCTGGGCGAGCAGGGAATGAGTGGGTATACCATGCCCGATACCGACACGATCATGGCGCTGGTCCAGGATTTTGAAGTGACGAACGAACAATTATCGGCCCGCCGCTATAAAGGGGTTTTTACCGTGCGCTTCCGCCCTGCACTGGCGCAGCAATATCTGTATGGCCAAACACAACAGGCCGACTACGAGGCATCCGCGCTCGCGCGCCCATCCGCTTACGGCGCCCCGGCGCCCGCTGCGGCCTATAACGATCAGGCGATGCCCGGTGCAGCCGATCCGCGTTCACAAATTCCCGCGCCGGCGGCCCCTGCCTATCAGCCTGCGGCGCAGAATAAATCGGTCATCCATGCCAGATTTTCCAGCGTGCAGGAATGGGTGCGCCTGAAACAGGCGCTTGAACGCAACCGCGCTTTTTCCCTGTACCGGATTGTGACCTTAAAGCCTAAAGAGGCTGTGATCGAACTGGCCCATACCGGTACGGCAGCGGATCTGCAGCAGGCGCTTGCAGGGGCGGGCTTGAGTGTTTTTCCCTCTCATGCTGTCGCCATGGATATGTCCGCCCCGCTTTTTGAGGTAGGCTTTGGCGGATACACGCAATATTAACACGAAAGAATGCCTATGAACGAACAACATACCATGACCCGCCTGTATTTCTGGCTGGCCCTTGTGATTGGCTTCGTCGGGTTTATCTGGCTGTTCAACGGTATTCTCACGCCCTTTGTATTGGGGGTGATTATTGCCTATCTGCTCAATCCTCTTATGGCGTTCTTTACGCG
>CAYSGL010000260.1:0-2722 GCA_964430725.1 uncultured Pseudobdellovibrionaceae bacterium | reverse complement strand
TATTCTGCCGTCAGGCGCTGGGTGAACGGGCTACCTGATGCGGACGCATTGTTCAGGGCGGCAACCTCATCGAATTTGTTGAAATCGGCACAGGCACTCAGCGTGGCAACGCCGGCGACCAGAACTAGTGCGCGCAAGATGTTCATGGGAAAAACTCCTTAAATTGGCTTGTCGCCCATGGCGGGCTGTTTATTGGATATAATGCCAGAAACGGCATATTGTAAAGAAGATATTGATATAAAAACGGATTTTTCTTGATTGTACAATAAACCAGAGGCGATCGACCCAGTAGAATTTATTAAGATATTTATATTGACTTTTGATCGGCGGATTGGGTAGGGTCCGCGCGCTATCAATGGTGGGTAGCGGGCGGTTGATGGCCGATATTCTTTCATCGCGCCATTTTTACCACCAGCCAATAACCATCAACCAACAACAATAATGAGGTGTGTTCCATGAAATCCCTGATCGGACAGAAAATCGCTATTCTTGCCGCCAACGGCTTTGACGAAGCCGATATGATTGCCGCGCAGCGCGCGCTGGTGGCGGCGGGGGCGACGATGCGCCTCGTATCGTCGGATAACGGTTTGGTGAACGGTTGGGACGGCAAGGGCTGGGGCCATAATTTCCCGGTGGATGCCGCGCTGAACACGGCCCTTGGCGTCGATTATGACGGACTTGTCATTGTGGGCGGTCAGCGCAGCTTCGATAAATTGAAAATGACGGCGCACACCAAACGCTTTATCGGCAGCTTTATGCTGGCGCAAAAGCCGGTTGTCGCATTTGGCGAGGCTGCCGATGTCCTGATGGAAGAGGGTCAGCGCGATGCCGATACCGTCCTGAAGGGCGACGCAGGCGAGATTGCTGCAAAAATGGTCGAGCATCTGATACCTTCGGATACGATGGACAAAGTTGCAGCGTAACGGTAAAACCGTACGATGAAAGCCGAAACTCAAAGCATTGCGAGCGATATCGAAGAGCGCCTCTCATTGCTGAGGAGGCATCTTTGACTGGGACAACGCCCTCAAAGAGTTAGACTCCCTTAATCAACAGGCGGAAGATCCTGATTTATGGAATGATCCTGCCAAAGCGCAGGCCGTCATGCGTGAGCGCAACGCGCTTGAGCGCAAAATCACCCAGGTGCGCGATATTGAAAGCCAGTTGGCGGACCATCTTGGGTTGATCGAGATGGGCGAGGATGAGGGGGATGAGGCGATTATTGCCGAATCCGAGGCCGCACTTGCGGCGCTTCAGCAGACAGTCGAAAAAGTTCAGCTTGAAAGCATGCTGTCGGGCGAAGCCGATGCCAATGATGCGTATCTTGAGGTCAATGCCGGCGCAGGCGGGACCGAGGCGCAGGATTGGGGAGAGATGCTCTTGCGCATGTATATGCGCTATGCCGAACAGAACGGTTTTAAAGTTGAATTGCTTGATTGCCATGATGGAGAGGAGGCGGGGATAAAATCCGCAACGATCCGTATTGCCGGTGAAAACGCTTATGGATGGCTGAAGACAGAGTCCGGTGTTCATAGATTGGTTCGGATTTCGCCGTATGACTCGAATGCCCGTCGGCATACGTCCTTTGCCTCGGTTGGCGTAACGCCGGTAATTGACGATACGATTGATATCGAAATTCTGGACAAGGATTTGCGCGTCGATACATTCCGCTCAAGCGGCGCGGGCGGGCAGCATGTGAACACCACCGACTCCGCCATTCGCATTACCCACATTCCAACCGGCATTGTCGTTTCCTGCCAGAATCAGCGCTCTCAGCACCAAAACCGCGATGCGGCGATGAATATGCTGAAAGCCCGGCTCTACGAACTGGAACTGCAAAAGCGCGAAGAGGCCGCCAGCGTTGCGCAAGGCTCCAAGACCGATATCGGCTGGGGGCATCAGATCCGCTCTTATGTTTTGCATCCCTATCAGATGGTCAAGGATGCGCGGACTGCCTATGAGAACACGGATGCCCATGCTGTATTGGACGGTGATATTCACGGCTTCCTCGAAGCGTCGCTTTCGCATCGCCTTGGCATTGCCAAGTAAGTGTCGGCATTTGGGTGTTTCGCGGCGGAATCCTGTAATACACCCTTGCGGCCAGACGGCGCAGGCCGTATGATCGCCCCCTATTCACGACATAATGGCGATGCGAGTATGACGAACAAACGCATTTTTTACAGGTTCTTGCTGGGTACGGCGCTTTTATCCTTGTGCGGCGCGGGGAATGCAGGCGCTTCAACGATGTTGGAGCCGACCGGACAGTGGCTGGTTAACAGCGCGGTCGAACAGGGCATGACCCCGGCAGGGGCCGCACAAACGCCCTGTATCATGGCAAACCAGTATAATAACGGCTTTATCCTGCGTGTGGCCGGCGGCGGCGGGCAAATATTGTCCGTATCGATCGATTTTCGTCAGGATGCGTTCCAAAGGGGATCTGCATATCCTGTGACGCTGTCCGTTGACGGTTATGCGCCGCAATCATTACAGGCCAGCGCTTTCACGCCCAACATTCTGGTGATCGGCATCGCCGGCGGCGATTCACTCTATGAACAGTTGCAATCCGGCAAAGCCCTGACGATGTCCCTTGCGGGACAAGCCATGTCCTTCTCGCTGGCCCAAGCCTCGGACGGGTTGCGCCGGTTGGAGAGCTGTTACAGTCCGCCGCAGATGGAGCAGCGCGCGCGCGTAGTCGGAGTCGAGCATGGTGTCGCAGAGGAAGTTC
>CAYSGL010000259.1:0-2725 GCA_964430725.1 uncultured Pseudobdellovibrionaceae bacterium | reverse complement strand
CTGCCTGACCGCTCTCTTATGCTACTGGATTTAAGCAATGAGTCTGGACCCTAGTGTGTTGGTGTGAAGGCCCCCATGCTTAATTATCGCAAAATAAACACCATAGTATTTGCCCTGTGGATAATGATCGGCTAAACTGTGGATAAGTGCTTCGCATTCCTATAAAAAATCGCTCCTGAACCATGCCCAAACCGATCAAAATAGCGCCATCCATCCTGTCCTCCGATTTTTCCATTCTCGGCGCGGAAGTCGCCGCAATTGACAAGGCCGGGGCGGATTACATCCATATCGATGTGATGGACGGGCATTTTGTGCCCAACCTGACATTCGGCCCGCCGGTGATCAAGGCGATCCGCAAGGTCACCAAAAAACCCTTCGACTGTCATCTGATGATTGCGCCGGCCGATCCGCTGTTAAAAGATTTCGCCGATGCGGGGGCCGATATCATTACCGTACATCCGGAAGCTGGCCCGCATTTGCACCGCACACTGCAAACCATCAAATCGCTTGGCTGCAAGGCGGGTGTGTCGCTTAATCCGGCGACGTCGGTGAACTGGCTCGACGATGTCATGGATATGGTCGATCTTGTCCTGATTATGACGGTCAATCCGGGCTTTGGCGGCCAAAGCTTTATCCCGCTGCTCGACAAAGTCTATGCCGCCCATGAACGGATCGAGGCTTCGGGCCGTGATATCGATCTCGAAATTGATGGTGGCGTGAACAAGGACAATGCCAAAGACCTGATCGAGGCGGGGGCCAATGTGCTGGTCGCCGGTACATCGGTTTTCAAAGACGGTCCCGACGGATACGCTGCCAACATCAAAGCCTTGCGGGGTTAGGGCGCGATGCTGGGGCGGGTCTTGGAAAAATTTACACATAAGGTCCGGCAAAAAGCCGCGCATATCAGCTCCGTCGCGCCGCAAGTCGTCTGGCCGTTTGCCGAACCGCCGCCGGGAAAATTGCTGTTTTCCCCTGTCGATATTCGCTCCGGTTCCGGCGAAAAAGGGCGCTGGCTTGCCCATTCCGGCATTTTCACCTATGGCGATGATCAGCTTGAGTTGCATAATGCCAACTGGATGCCGGACGATGTCGCTCCGGTATGGATTGACCATTTGCATGGTTTTGACTGGCTGCGCGATCTGCGCGCGCTTGGCGGCAATACGGGACGCCGCGCCGCGCGCCTGATGCTGCAAAGCTGGATGGATAATCACCCGCGCTGGGATGCGCAATCATGGCACGCGGACATCCTTGGCCATCGTCTCGCCAACTGGATGAGCGGATATGATTTTTACGGCGAGAGCGCGTCTGACGAATTTCAGGAACAGTTTTTCGACTCGCTGCACAAACAATCCAAACATCTTGCCCGCGCCTTGCCCGGCTCGCTGTGTGGTATCGCGCTAATGCGCGCCATTCGAGGCCTGGCTTATGTCGGTTTGTGCCTTGACGGGCGGGAAGCGGCCCTCGAACAGGCGCTCACGCTGCTGCACAAGGAAATCGACAAACAGATTTTATCGGATGGCGGGCATGTCTCGCGTAATCCGGCCCAGCTGTTCGAGGCAATCAATATTCTTGTCGATATCCGCTGCGCTCTGCAAAAAGGCGGTTATCCGAATATCGCCAAAATTCAGCACGCGCTTGACCGCGCTGTACCTGCCTTGCGTTTCTTCCGTCATGCCGATCAGAAAATGGCCCTGTTCAATGGCGTTCAGGAAGGGGATCCGGATACGGCAAAATCCGTCTTGCTGCACAGCGGCTCGCGGGTCAAAGCCCTCTCCAGTCTGCCGCATACGGGGTTCGAGCGTATTGCGCAGGGGCGCGGCCTTCTGATCATGGATACGGGCAAGCCGCCCGCCTATCCCTATGACGAACATGCGCATGCCGCGCCGCTGGCGTTTGAATATTCCTATGCGCGCGATCGCATCTTTGTGAATTGCGGCGCGCATCCAACCTGTCCGAAATGGCAGGATGCCTTGCGCTCTACCGGTGCGCACAACGCGCTGACGATTGACCATCGCAACGCCTGCGAAATTCATAAAGACGGTTCCATGGGCCGCAAGCCCCGCGTCGTTCAGGTCAGCCGCGAGGATATGGGCGGCGCCGTCCTTGTCGATGCGTGCCATGACGGGTACGTTCCCCTGACCGGCATTATCCATCGCCGCCGGATGTATCTGGCAGAGCAGGGGGGCGATCTGCGCGGTGAGGAAACATTGAATTGCGCGGTTGGCCTGTCCAAGGCGCACGACATCACCGTTCGGTTCCATCTGCATCCAAAGGTTCTGGTTTCGCTGGTCCAGGGCGGAACCGAGGCGCTGCTGCGTCTGCCGTCCGGCCCCGGATTCCGCTTTACCCTGGCGGGCGAGGCGACACTGACGCTGGAAAATTCAATTTATCTCGGTGAAGGGCTTCGTCCGCGCAAGACGAAACAGTTGGTACTGGCCACTACTATGTCCGACGACACGCTCCAGCTTAAATGGGCGTTGCAACGGGAGTAACGCACCGCGCCATGCACGCAACGTGCCTTCATACTCTTTATGCGCACCGCGTACCTTATCGTCGCCGACCGTCCGCCAGATGTAATAGTCGTTAACCTAAGAGATTATTTTAAGGCTCGCAGTTTTTTCAAGGAAATATTTGCAATTTGACGAAGTTGATTTTCATTAAAATGATAATCAGGTTGGAATCTTATGAGTTCGCTATCTTTTGTATATCCGTATACATAGACAAA
>CAYSGL010000258.1:0-2740 GCA_964430725.1 uncultured Pseudobdellovibrionaceae bacterium | reverse complement strand
GACGTGATGAACGAGGAATATGGCTTGCTCGTCTATACCGTCAACGATCCTCTCGAAGCCCGCCGCCTCCAGCAGTGGGGTGTCGATGCGGTTTTTTCCGACACGCCGGACGTGATTTTGGAGAATTTACTCTCGGTTCACTAACCAGCCGTCATTGCGAGCGAAGCGAAGCAATCCAGAATCATAGAGTTTCGTGCAAATCTTTCCAGTTTGGATTATCCGCTTCGATCAGAGCCAATTTCTTCTTACGTGACCCACCTTTTATTTTCTTTTCTCTCTCAATGGCCGCGTCCATCGTTTCATGCACCTCGTAATAAACAAGAAGCTTGCAATTATATCTCTTTGTAAAACCGTCATTAAAAGCCTGCTTGTGCTCAAAAACACGCTTTGCCAAATTGGAGGTCACGCCTGTATAAAGCGTCCCGTTCCGTTGGTTCGCCATGATATAAACTGCGGGTGAATTCGACATTCTAGATTACTTCGTCGCTAAAGCTCCTCGCAATGACGCAAGAGGTCAATCGCCGTTCTTCGCCAATTCCTTCAGCTGATCCGGCATCGGCATACCGACGGCATTGAATCCACAATCGACGTAATGCACTTCGCCGGTCACGGCGGTGGACAGGTCGGATAATAAATAGAGTCCCGCCCCGCCCAATTCATCCAACTCGACCGAGCGGCGCAGCGGCGCTGTCAGGACGTTATATTTGAAGGTCGTGCGCGCGGAGCCGATCACCGCGCCGGCCAGCGTGCGCATCGGCCCTGCCGAGATCGCATTGACGCGAATACCCTGCGGGCCAAGGTCGGCGGCCATGTAACGCACCGATGCTTCCAATGCCGCTTTCGCCACGCCCATGACGTTATAATTCGGCATGGCTTTTTCCGCCCCATAATAGGACAGCGTCACGGCACTGCCGCCTTCGCTCATCAGGTCCGCCGCGCGGCGCATGACCGATGTGAACGAATAGCACGAGATATGCATCGACCAGAGAAAGTTATCGAGGCTCGTATCCACATACCGCCCCTTTAATTCTTCCTTGTCGGAATAGGCAATGGCGTGAATGAGGAAATCAATTTGCCCCCATTCTTTTTTAATCTCGGCAAAGACACGATCCAGATCGTCTTCCTTGCTCACATCGCAATCGAGGATGAATTTCGAGCCGAGTGATTCCGCCAGCGGTTTGACGCGTTTGCCGAACGCATCGCCCTGATAGGTAAACGCCATCTCCGCACCATGCGCGGCCAATGTCCGCGCCATACCCCAGGCAATGGATTTTTCATTCGCCACCCCCATCACAAGGCCGCGTTTGCCTTTCATTAAATCGGTCGTCATGGCCTAGCCCTCCACTTTCGAGAAAGCGAGCGTCGCGTTCGTGCCGCCGAAACCAAAGCTGTTCGATATCACCGTTTGATGATCGACATTATCAACACGCGCCGTGGGAATGTTAAAACCCTGCGCGCCTTCATCGAGCGTTTCAATGTTGATCGACGGGCACACGAACCCATGCTCCATCATCAGGATCGAATAGATCGCTTCCTGCGCGCCCGTTCCGCCGAGGGAGTGCCCCGTCATGGATTTGGTCGAGGAGATATAGGGTTTCTGATCGCCGAACACTTCCTTGATGGCATTCAATTCGGTGATATCGCCCGCCGGCGTCGAGGTGCCGTGTGTGTTGATATAGGTCACCGGCTTGGTGATGGTTGAAATAGCCTGTTTCATACAGCGCATCGCCCCCTCGCCGCTTGGCGCAACCATATCCGCACCATCCGACGTCGCACCATATCCCGTCAACTCGCAATAAATTTTCGCGCCGCGCGCCTTGGCGTGCTCATATTCTTCCAAACACAACACCGCGCCGCCGCCCGCAATCACGAACCCGTCGCGGTTGGCGTCATAGGCGCGGGACGCTTTCTCCGGCGTGTCGTTATAATTGGACGACATCGCGCCCATCGCATCGAATAGGCAGGATAGCGACCAGTGCAACTCTTCCCCGCCGCCAGCGAAAATAACATCCTGTTTACCCAGCTGGATGATCTCTGCCGCGTTTCCAATGCAATGCGCGGATGTGGAACAGGCCGAGGAAATCGAATAGTTCACACCTTTGATCTGGAAGTTCGTGGCAATCGTCGCCGAACAGGTCGAGGACATGCAGCGCGGCACCATGAACGGACCGATACGGCGCGGGCTGCCTTTCTCACGCAGGATATCGACCGCTTCGATCTGATTTTTCGTCGAAGGACCGCCAGAGCCCATGATGATGCCGATGCGCTCGTCCGAAACATTGGCCAGACCGGAATCGGCCACGGCCTGTTCCATCGCCAGATGGTTATACGCCGCCCCGTCGCCCATAAAGCGCAACAGGCGTTTGTCGATCGCTTCTTCAAGATTGATATTCGGCTTGCCGTGAACCTGGGACTTAAAGCCCATCTCCGCCATTTCCGGCGAGAAGCTGATCCCCGACTTGCCTGCTTTGAGAGAAGCCAAGACTTCCTCTTTTGAATTCCCGATGCACGAGATAATCCCGATGCCCGTTACCACTACGCGTTTGAGTTCTCTTGTCATGGCCGTAATTTAGCGTTTAAGCCCCGGCAAGACAAAGACTTTTTGCCGCTTTTTCCGTCATTCCGAGCGGCGATCAAACACAGCAGTTCAACCACTAAGACACGAAGGACACTAAGAATTCAATAAACTCGTCATCCCGGCGAAGGCCGGGATCCATTGTTTTTCCTGCTCAATGGATGC
>CAYSGL010000257.1:0-2756 GCA_964430725.1 uncultured Pseudobdellovibrionaceae bacterium | reverse complement strand
ATCCGCATGACGCGGATCTCTCAGGAGCGATCACAATTCACAGTCAGGCCGTCCCTTCCAACCATTGGAATGCTCTCGTAGAATTTTTGGGGGCTGAAGGTATTCTGGCGCATAAATTCGATCTATTAGAGCCTGTGGCGATTGATGGCGATTTATTTATTCAGGCGGATGGGCAGGCAGAATTTTTATTCCAATTTTTGGTAGAAGCCATAGAACAAGGCCGCCAAGTCGATGTGGTTGTCAGTGACGCGTTGGAGAGAACTAGGGTGGAGCGTGACTTGGCCCGCCGCTATGAGGCGTTGCAATTAAGCCGCCCCATCACTTTTCCGATTTTGACGGAAGCGCATGTTGAGCGTAAAGGGTATTGTTACAATTTACTTATCTCTGAGAGGAGCGGCTCGCCGGATAATAATACAGGTGAGTATGATGTCCCACTATGCGGTGTGATGCGTTTTAATACGATCGCACCGTCTGCATTGATCACAGCACAACGCCGCCCAACCTCTAATCTGACGGAGCCGCGATCTTCATCTCCAGCGGCTTATGCGCCTAGTGTGTAACGTTTGTTAATAGGTCAGGTTGCCCGCTTAAACCATTTTGATGGTAGATCTTGAATTTTTAACCTTTCCTCCCTATATTAAGAATGCAGGGCTTGCCCTGTTATGACGCTAAACGCGGTTGCGGAATAGGCGTCGTGGACCCGGGGGCAGTGCCCGGCGGCTCCACCAAATTGCCACTCGCTATCGAGTGGCAATCTGTGGGGCCGAAACAGGATCGACACGCGTAATAAAGGTGATTTGCGGCGTTCGGTGTTCTCCGCCGTTATCGGGAAATTTTGATAGTTGCAAACGACAACTCTCAGTTCGTAGCAGCCAACGATAACTTCGTTGCTGACGTTGCTATCGCCGCCTAATTGGGTGGTATAGTACCTACATTTTAATCCCTTTGGCATTGAACCGCTAAAGGTGGGGTTCGGCCGGTTCCTCGCAACAGAATACCGGCCACTTTCTCGCCCGCCATTTTTGCTTTTTCACATCGTTGCTTCGTTGCTCGTGTCCCTGCTTGTACACATCTCTCCTTGCGTCTTGTGAAAAACCAAAACTGCCGGGCGAAATGTGGGTGACGGAAGGAGCCGCACGGTATACCGTTTTTGTATGAAATCACTGTCTGCTGTCTCCTGTTTGTCGTCCCCCTTGCTCTGGCTTGCCGCCTTTATCTGTGCGCTTTATCCGGTGAATGAATTTCAGCTGGAGCTGATGGGCGCGTCGGTTATTTTATTGCTCTTCTGGTCGTATGGCCGTCTGTCGCAGGCGGTCAAAGAGGGCGCGCGCGTACCGTCCCTGTGGCTGATGGGGCCGATTGCAGGTCTGTGGCTGTTGAGTCTGGCCAGCGTCTTTTGGTCCGATATCCCGTGGAGCAGCACGATAGGATTTTTCTTTATGGGCGCGTTGCCCGTTACGATCCTGACATTATCGATCAGCCCGTATAGCAAAGCTGAATGGCGTATCACGCTGGGCGGTCTTGCGCTCATTATGGGCGTTCTGGGGCTCTGGGCGATGATTCAGGCCGCCGTTTTTACGGATTACTACAGGGGCCGCGCCGTCCATCCATTGCGTGATCCGAATTCGCTGGCGGCGCTGTTCAACCTGGCTTTGATCGGAGCGATGGGGTGGATGAGCACCGCGCGTACGCGTGCCCCGCTGGTCGGGGCGTTTGTGTTGTGCGCCTTGCTGATCGGCGGGATGATCGCAACCGGTTCGCGCGGCGGATTTTTTATGGCGCTGGGCGGTTTTGCCCTGATTGCGCTGTTCAACAGGCGGTTGATCATGGCGCAATGGCGGCGCTGGGCGTTGCTGTTGGTTGTGATGGCAGGTTTTATGAGTATTGCGCCGTTGATTGTGGAAGCCGAGCGGACGACCGCGAGTCGTGTCGCCAGCACGATCGGCCTGCAGGATCAGCAGGTCGGCGGCGATCGTCTGCTGATCTGGCAGACGGCATGGCGCATGGTCCAGGATCATTGGCTTTCGGGAACGGGCGTCGGAACTTTTTATCAGTATTATGCCGCTTATCGCGATCCGGCACAGAAAAATACCATTACCCATGCCCATAACGACCCGCTGCAAATGTGGGCGGAGATGGGGATTGTCGCCCCGATTTTCTTTTACGGTTTTATCCTGCTGGCCGTTCTATACACAGTCCGCCGACTGCGTCAGACCAAGGAAAACGAGGGCAGGGAACATCCACAAACCGGGCTTGTGTTTTCCTTTATCGCGCTGGGTGTTCTGGTGGCGCACAGCCATCTCAATTTGAATTTGTACAATCTGTCGATTCTTATGCTGGCGGGGTTGGGCATTGCCTATTGGTACGAAAACCTGAATTTGCCGCATCGGGGCGTGCGTATCCGTATGCCGCGCCGCGCACAGGCGGGGTTGGCGCTGGTTTTTGCGGTGCCGATGCTTATTTATGGCGCCCTGATTGCCAGCGAGCATTTTCTGGCCAAGGCGCGCGATGCGATGTTGCAGGGGCGGATTGATCTTTATGGGCATAATATGCTGATCGCCGACCAATTGGGATTGCGCCGCAACCCCAATGTCTATTTAACCGCCGTTCATATTCCGTTGAGCCTGTTGACCCAGCGGAAGGCGGACATGTCAGAGGACGATATCCGCAAGGAAGCCGCGCAGATCAAATCAAATCTGGATGCTGTTCTGCACTACAATCCGCGATCGGCGGAAGCGTGGTATTTTATGGGGGTG
>CAYSGL010000256.1:0-2758 GCA_964430725.1 uncultured Pseudobdellovibrionaceae bacterium | reverse complement strand
GTTGAAGGGCTTGCCTATGCCCGCTTCAGGAAAGACAGCGTGGCGGCTGGCCGGAAGGTCGAAGACGGCATGCAGTGCATTCGCGATTGGTATCACAACAATCCTAAGAGAATCCTCAAGGTCGAGGAGGCGTTCCGCCAGCACGACAAATACCCGCCTTGGGTTGTTCTCGCCGCTATGGTCAAAAAGGAGTGCGGCGAATGATGCATCAGCCTGCCATCGGTGATCTCGGTCGCGTCTTCCGCACAAGCGCCGGTGTTGCCCCGCACTTGCGGGCGTTCCAGCGCCAGCAGGAAGAAGAACGTCTGCGCCGCGACCGCCGTCAGGATGCGCAGGGCGATGAAGCCGAACTGATGGATTTCGCCATGGTGATGGTCTCCGCCGGTGAGTTGGAGACATTCCGCATCGAGCTCGACAGCTATGACACCGCCACCATCGCCGCGCTTCAGGAGAACGAGCGCGAACTGGCCGCTGTTCGCGAACGTCTCGACGGCCTGCTCTTGAAGGCGCATGTGCTCCCAGACGGTCGCCGCGTGTTCAAGACCGAGGACGGCACGCGGGTGTTTGACGAGTTCGGAAGCGAGCTTGATGTCGCGACCATCGATCCTGACCTGATCGGCGATGAGCGCCCGCGCTGGGAAAGCTATCAGCCGTACTTCGAGCGGTCGCAGGAACTGACTGTCGAGCGTGACGAAATTCTCGAATACCAGTCGCGTCTTGACGCGGCGCGCGAGCGGATCGATGCAGGCGAGATCTCACGCGAGGAGTTCGACGAGCTGCGCGACGAGTTGAAGACCGTCATGCCCGATGCCGTGCGTGCGCAGGTGCCGGAACTGGCCTCCGAGGTCACGATGGATACGGACTTCGCCGCGCCGTCCTCATCCGCCCCCGCCACCGACACCGGCCTTGCCATCGACGACGACATGATCCCGTCCTCCTTTACCTCCGCATCCGTCCCCGGCCTCACCCGATAGGGGCGGCGTCGCGAATACAACGGGGAGCAGTGCCGTCTCTCGCGCCTTATTCTTTGTAATTGCTTATGTTTTTTTGCTTGGCCTCGACCCGGCAATCGTGGCAAAATACTCTCATGGCTGACCACAATACCCTGTCCGACGATATCAGCCGCCGTATCGATGCATTGGCGGCGCGCTCTTCCCTGACCCGTGAGCGGATCATCGAGGATGCGCTCAGCCATGGCCGCTCGCTTGCCTGGCAGGAAAAGTGGATCGCCGGGGTGCAGGAGGGAATCGAGGACGCCGACAACGGCCGCTTCGCCTCCGAGGAAGAGATAGCCGCCGTCCTGAACAAATACTCTCAGGCGTAACCGGACACGTGCGGATCGTCTGGACCAAAAGATACCTGAACGAGCTCGCGGCAAGCCGTCTTACCAAAAAATGCATTCTGCGTAGCCCTGGCGAGGCAGCCCCCCTTGTAATCGGACGGAATCAGTCCTATAACTCTAAATGAGAATTATTCTCATTTACTCACGATCACGAATTCGCTAAAAAGGGCGTCCAAAATCAACGCCCCAAGGGGACAAAATGTCTGCAAACGCCGCTTTGAAAGAAATCGATTCTACTATCGCCGCCCCGAAATATGTGGCGGATAATAGGAATGATCCTATCGTTACGGCGGCGATTGGTTATATGCGGGGCACACAAAACGCGGAAGAAATACTTGCCAGAATTTTCGGCAAAGCGGACAAAGCCCGCGACAAGCTTTTGCAGGAATTAAAAAACCACAAATTCGCGGAGCAGATTCAAGAGCGATGCCTCGCATCCTTCTCCGAATTCATTGAACAAAATAGCGATTTACCGCCGGATGCAAAAATCATCGCCAAGGCCGTCATTGCCGATAAACGGCCCGACACGGAATTCCCCGACGCCGCGCGCGTGGAACTGGTCATCCATGAAGACGGCTATGATTTTATCGGCGCGTCCGAAATGGGCCTTGCCATTGCCCCTGGCGGCAGCACCACAACATCGCGTACCGGAAAATCGGATGATCGTCTGGGGGCCATAAAAAAACGAGCCGTGTGGGTTTTCTTTGAATTCCTGAACCAAAACAATCTTCGTCAGATTGAAATGGAACAACAGCAGGCGCTCGCCGCGATCGCCGAAGCGGTTGCCGATCCCGTCACCGCCGCCGAAAATTTCGATCAAATCGTTGCACAGGTGCAAGAACTCGGCAATATCGCGGATATTGATGTCGCCAAAACTATTGAGACGATTACAAACACGATTGAGGCGCATAGCCTGGCGACTCAGGCGCACACCATGATCGAATCGGGAGCGGCAACGTCGGACAACCCGCATGTCCAGGCAATAACAGCCAAAATAGAAACGCTGACTCAGGCCGTGTCAGAGCAATTGGCAAAACCAGACGCGGTTATCCCCCCTGCCGTGGCCGAGATGGTTCAGGCCGTCATGGAAACGGCGCAACCCCCACAGGTACAAGCCACTGCGCCCGCACCGCAGACAATGGACAAGGCCACTCCGATCGTCGAGGCGCCTACAGCACAACAAAATATCACACCATCGGCGACCACTGCGGATTTCACACCAGAACAGACCCAACAGGCACCGCAAGCTATCGCTACCCCTGCCGTGGCCGAAATGGTTCAGGCCGTCATGGAAACGGCACAGCCTCCGCAGGTACAGGCCGTCGCGCCCGCACCGCAGACAGTGGAGAGCGCCGCGCCGGTCGTCGAGGCGCCTACAGCACAACAAAATATCACACCATCGGCGACCACTGCGGA
>CAYSGL010000255.1:1080-2787 GCA_964430725.1 uncultured Pseudobdellovibrionaceae bacterium | reverse complement strand
ACGTGCCGTATGACGAGGTGTTCGAACTGGATGATATCAACCGTGACTTCGCACAGGCCGATGTTGCCTATGTCATTGGGGCAAACGATATTACCAACCCTGCCGCGAAAAATGACTCATCGTCGCCGATTTACGGCATGCCGGTGCTGGACGTTGAAAAAGCCAAAACGGTGTTATTCGTCAAACGCTCGATGGGGTCCGGCTATGCCGGCATCGACAACCCGCTATTTTATGCCGATAACACCTATATGTTGCTGGGTGATGCCAAGAAGATGACCGAGGAAATCGTCAAGGCGATGGAGTAGCGGCGTGAGCCTGCTCGACGAGGAACGATTCACCAAACCGGCAGGATGGCGTACCGGCGAGTTTATCAATCCGAACACGGGGCACCGCATCCATTACGCAAGCGTATCGCCAGACGCGCCGCGTGCAACCATTGTCATCCTTCAGGGATTAAGCGAGTTCACAGAAAAATATTTTGAACTGGCGCGCGATATGCTCGCACGCGGCTATGCTGTCTGGACGTTTGACTGGGCTTATCAGGGACGTTCAAGCCGCATACCAAATCACCCGATGCGCCGTCATTCAGACGGGTTTCAGGCGGACATACACGATTTGCACAAACTTGTCAGCGACCATGTTATTCCGGCGGCACAGGGACAAAAGCTTGTTCTGGTCGGCCATTCAATGGGCGGGCATATCGGCCTGCGATATCTGGCGCAGCATAAAGGCCTGTTCAGCGGAGCGGCTCTGTCCGCGCCCATGCTCGGCATCGCCCAGATACGCCGCCTCCCTCCTTTTCTGATTGATCTGATTCTCTCTGCCCTATCGCCGTTCAAAACCGCCTATATGCCCCCCGGCAAAGACTGGCATGAAGAAATGCGCACCAAAGACAGGACGATATTTTCATCGGACCCTGTCCGTGATCAGCTGCATATGGCCTGGACCCGCGCATATCCCGAATTACGGATCGGCGCGCCGACCGTGGGATGGGTCTATGAGGCTGTACAATCCTGCCGCGCGCTGCAACGGGAACTGGAAGAGATTGAGGTACCCGTCCGTATCGGCGTGGCCGCGTGCGACACGGTTGTGGATAACGCCGCGATCATAAAAGCTGCAAACCGCCTGAAATATGGCGATCTGACGATGTTGGACGGGGCGCACCATGAAATTTTTATGGAGCAAGACCGCATACGCACGCGTTGGCTTGATATGTTTGACAAGTTCATGCAAGAGCTTGATATTGTAGAGACACAATAAAAAGGTACAATTATGGAAGGCTTTATCGCCAATAAACACAGACTATCCGACCGCATCCTGTTCGCCCTTGAACTGGCGTTGGAACAACAGGATCTGGAAACGGCGGAAACACTGACGCGCGCGCTTGAAATGTCGATGACGCGCAAAACCGGCGGCGGCGAATTCGTAGAGCGCCGTGAATACCCGCAGGCGGTTGAATCCCTGATGCAGCAGCTTCGCGTGTTAAAGGCACAACGCAAGCGCTAGGCAATCAACGCCAGCCACTCGTCTTCGCTCAGCACGCGGACACCCAACTCGCTCGCTTTTTTCAGCTTTGATCCCGCATCGGCCCCCGCCACCACATAGTCGGTTTTGCCGGACACGGAACCGGCGACTTTGGCCCCCAGACTTTCCGCCCGCGCTTTGGCCTCAGCCCGCGTCATTTTTTCAAGCGTGCCAGTGAACACA
>CAYSGL010000255.1:0-1070 GCA_964430725.1 uncultured Pseudobdellovibrionaceae bacterium | reverse complement strand
ACCGCGCTGTCGGTCCGGACACGAACGACATACGGCGCGATCGTCAGTTCGGCTTCCAGATCGCGCAAGACTTCGATATTTTTTTCTTCGGCGAAAAAACCGATCAAATCGTCCGCGACGCTGGGGCCGATATCCTCAATGGATAAAAGATCGGCATAGGCTTCATTGTCGCGGTTGGTAGCGGCGATCATCGCACTGCGCCATGTCGGAAGATCGGTGTAGTGGCCAGCCAGTTTCTTCGCCGTTGCCTGGCCGACCTGTCGAATACCCAGCGCATAGACAAAACGGTCAAACCCGATTGAACGCCGCGCCTCAATCGCGTTAAAAAGATTTTTGGCCGATTGTTCGCCCCAACCTTCGCGCGCGCGCAGGGGCGTCAGCGTCTTTTTATCGTTTTCCGCAAGGCGAAAAATATCCGCCGGCGTAGCAATCAGCCCGTCTTCCCAGAATTGTTCAATGATTTTCGCGCCCATTCCTTCGATATCGAACGCATCGCGTGACACAAAATGCTTCAGCCGTTCGACCGCTTGCGCGCGGCAGACCAGACCGCCGGTACAACGCCGGACAACCTCTCCCTCTTCACGGATTGCCAGTGAATGACAGACGGGACAATGATCTGGATAGGCAAAGGCCGCAGAATGTTGAGGGCGTCTTTCAAGAATGACTTCCACGATTTGCGGAATGACATCCCCCGCGCGCTGTACGATAACCGTATCGCCAATCCGCACATCCTTACGGGCGATTTCATCTTCATTATGCAAGGTTGCGTTGGAAACAACCACACCGCCGACATTCACCGGCTTCAAACGCGCCACCGGCGTTAAGGCGCCCGTCCGCCCCACCTGTATATCGATGGCTTCCAGTACAGTAACGGCGCGTTCGGCGGGGAATTTATGCGCACTCGCCCAGCGCGGCGACCGCGACACAAACCCCAGTCTTTCCTGCCAGTCCAGCCGGTTGACCTTATAAACCACACCATCAATGTCATACGGCAAATCAGCCCGCATCTGCATGATTTTGTTATAATAGGAGATGATCTCGTCAGCGCCGGAACATAAGGCAAACGGTTC
>CAYSGL010000254.1:0-2811 GCA_964430725.1 uncultured Pseudobdellovibrionaceae bacterium | reverse complement strand
TCCGCAATTTTCGTGGTGTGGATGTGGCGCGCCTATGCGTGGCAGCAATTACTGGCATCGGCGATGATCGTCGGCGGGGCGCTCGGCAATATCATCGACCGGTTGCGGTTTGGCGCGGTGGCGGATTTCCTCGATTTCCATGCCTTTGGCTGGCATTATCCTGCCTTTAATCTGGCGGATTCCTGTATTACGCTCGGCATTGCCTTGTTGCTTCTGGATAGTCTATTCTGGGAGCCGCGCCGCAACAAAGGACAATAACAATGAACCGAGCGATCTGTGCCATATTGAGTTTGCTGACTTTGAGCGCCTGCAGCGGCGTGAGAGAGCAATTCGACTTTGCAAAGAAAGCGCCTGATGAATTCGCCGTGATCCGCCGCGCGCCTCTGGAAATTCCGGCAGACATGACAAGCCTTCCCGCGCCGCAGCCCGGCCTGCCCCGTCCGCAGGAAATGTCCCCCGTACAACAGGCCCGCGCCAGTGTTCTGGGAGCGCAGGCGCAACCGCCGACAGATATTTCGGCTGGCGAAATGGCCATTCTGGAACAGGCTGGCGCCGTCACTGTTCCCGCCAATATCCGCGCGCAAGTCGACCGTGAAACCGAAGAAATCGTCAAGGATGAAACACCTGCCGTTGACCGGCTGCGCCGTATGATCGGCCAGCGCGTTCCCGACCACGCGGTCGAGGTCGACCCCACCGCCGAAGTGAACCGCATGAAAGAAAACAAGGCGGCGGGCAAACCGCTGACCGAAGGTGAAACAGCGGTAAAGGATGAATAGGCGGATGCGCGTGCTGATATGCCTGGCGCTCTTGCTGATGCCCACCGCACTGTGGGCTGCGGAACCTGAAAAAACATTCAACGCCCAATCCTTCACCTTATCGAACGGCATGCAGGTTGTGGTCATTCCCAACCATCGCGCGCCCGTTGTCACGCACATGGTCTGGTACAAGGTCGGCGCCGCCGACGAACAACCGGGCGTATCCGGCATGGCCCATTACCTCGAACATCTGCTTTTCAAGGGAACGGAAAAACTGGCGCCCGGAGACTATTCGCGTCGGGTGCGCGTGCTGGGCGGAAACGACAATGCGTTTACGGGGCAGGATTTTACCGCTTTTTATGCCAGCGTTTCCGTCGACCGCCTCTATGACATCATGGAAATGGAAGCGGACAGGATGGTCAATGCCAATCCGCCGCCCGAACATTTCGCCTCGGAAAAAGAAGTCGTGCTGGAAGAACGCCGCCAGCGCACCGACAATGATCCGCGCGCCCGTTTCGCCGAACAGCTCCAATCATTGCTATACGTTAATCATCCCTATCAAAAACCGATTATCGGCTGGATGGATGAAATCAAACGATATGAATGGCCGCAGGTCAAAGAATTTTATGACAGATGGTATGCGCCAAATAATGCCATTTTAATCGTGAGCGGCGATATGACGGCGGAACGCCTGAAACCGGCCGCCGAAAACACCTATGGCAAAATTCCGCCGCGCGATATCCCGCCGCGCATCCGTCCGTCGATCCCGCCGGCTCCCTCTCCCGCGCTTCTGACATTGTCCAGCGCAGAAATACACCAACCTGTCTGGCAATCTCTCTATCCTGCGCCGGCCTATCATCACAATAAAACGGACGCCCTTGCCCTTCAGGTTCTTGAGGAAATCATGTCCGGCGGACCGGCGACGCGCCTGTATCAATCGCTCGTCGTTGACCAGAAAAAAGCCGTCTCCATTAACCTGTCCTATAATGGCACCGCGCTTGATTACGGCACGATCTATTTTTCCGGCACGCCCGCAGACAATGTATCGTTGCCAGAACTTCAGACATTGGCCGAGGCCGAAATTAAAAACGTGATCGAGAACGGCATCACCGAAGCCGAACTGACCAAGGCGATTGAACGCCTTCAGGCCGAGGCCGCCTATGCCCGCGATTCGCTGGCTGGGCCAGCCATGATAACGGGATACGCTCTGGCAACCGGTTCGACACTCGACGATATCGAATACTGGCCGCGCGACATCGCACGCGTGACGCCCGATGATGTCCGGCGTGTTGCCGCCACCTATCTGAACAAAGACACACCATGGATACGTCCTGCCGTTACAGGCTATTTAATGCCGGAGGCACGCCCATGAAATATCTGACTCTTACGCTCGCCCTTATCTGTGCGGCCCTTCCGTCGTACGCCGCCGAGCGCTTTCTCGATATCCGGCAGGTGACCAGTCCCGGCGGCATCAAGGCATGGCTTGTCCATGATAACAGCCAGCCCGTCATCGCCCTGCAATTTGCCTTTCTTGATTCCGGTTCCGCCCTTGAGAGTGAAAAAACGCAAGGTCTTGCACAGCTTTTATCCAATACCATGGATGAAGGTGCAGGCGATCTTGACTCGACCGCCTTCCAGAAAATGCTGCAGGATCGCGCCATCACGCTGCGCTTTACCTCAGGGCGCGATTCATTCGGCGGCACGCTCAAAACATTGACGCGCAACAAGGAAACGGCCTTTGATCTATTGCATCTGGCCTTGAATGCGCCGCGTTTTGATCAGGAACCCGTTACCCGTATGATCAATGCCAATCTGGGACGCATCCGCTCTTCCCTGACCGATCCCGGGTGGGCGGCAGCCCGCTTAAGCAATGATCGCGCCTTTGAAGGCCACCCCTATGCGCTGAATTCCGGCGGGACTTTATCAACCCTGCCGCGCCTGACGCCGGCTGATTTACGGGATTTTTATACGCGCAACCTGACACGCGACCGCCTGATTATCGGCGTGGCCGGTGATATCACCGCGCAGGAACTCGCCCCTCTGCTCGACCGGCTGT
>CAYSGL010000253.1:0-2812 GCA_964430725.1 uncultured Pseudobdellovibrionaceae bacterium | reverse complement strand
CTAAAAAACAAACAATCCCTGACCGTAAAATATCTGACGGGTGAACGCGAAGTGCCGATTCCCGCCAAGCGCCGCAAAGGGAAAAAAGGCCAGTCGCTCAAACTTATCGGCGCATCCGGCAACAATCTGAAAAACGTTACGGGGGAAATACCGCTTGGCACGTTTTCTTGCGTGACAGGCGTATCCGGCTCGGGAAAATCGACCTTCACCATCGACACGCTCTACCGCGCCGTCGCGCAAAAATTGATGAAGGCGCGGGAATATCCCTTGCCGTTCAAGGATATCAAAGGGTTGGAATTTCTGGACAAAGTCATCGATATCGACCAATCGCCGATTGGCCGCACGCCGCGCTCAAACCCTGCGACCTATACCGGTGCGTTCACCCCCATTCGCGAATGGTTCGCCGGATTGCCGGAGGCCAAGGCGCGCGGCTATGGGCCGGGCCGCTTTTCGTTCAACGTGAAAGGCGGACGTTGTGAATCGTGCCAGGGTGATGGCGTTATCAAGATCGAGATGCACTTTCTGCCCGACGTGTATGTCACCTGCGAAGCCTGCGCGGGTAAGCGTTATAACCGCGAAACGCTGGAAGTAAAATTCAAGGACAAGACCATCGCCGATATTCTCGATATGACCATTGAGGACGCCGCCGAATTTTTTAAAGCCGTCCCCACCATCCGCGACAAAATGGAAACCCTCAAAGAAGTCGGCCTTGGTTACATCAAGGTCGGCCAGCCCGCCACCACCCTGTCCGGCGGCGAAGCGCAACGCGTCAAGCTGTCCAAGGAACTCTCCAAGCGCTCGACCGGTAAAACGCTGTATATTCTGGACGAGCCAACAACCGGCCTGCATTTTGAGGATGTGCGTAAATTGCTCGAAGTCCTCCACCGCCTCGTCGATCAGGGCAACACGGTCGTGGTGATCGAACATAATCTCGAAGTCATCAAGACCGCCGACCACATCATCGATATCGGTCCCGAAGGCGGTCATAAGGGTGGTATGGTCATCGCATCGGGCACCCCGGAAGATATCGCCGCGACAAAAGGCAGCTATACGGGACAATTTCTCGCCCCGATTTTGTCTAAAAAAGCCGGCGCACTGGCGGCAGAATAAAACGGGAATAGATGGTGCGGGTGGTCGGACTCGAACCGACACGTCTGTTAAGACACCAGATTTTGAGTCTGGCGCGTCTACCAATTTCACCACACCCGCGTTATAAAGGTGGTCGAATGAATAAGACCGCGATAGAAAGCCGTAAAATCATGGAAATGTCAACGCCTCGATCACTTTCGGCGCTCTTGGAGGATATCCGCGCGCAGCTGACGGCACCCCAGATCACCGTTGACCACCTGCTATCCCTGTTTCACGAGCGGGGCTTTGGGTTCTTCCTGTTCCTGATCGCGCTGCCGGCGGCTCTGCCGCTACCGGCGTTGGGGTTAAATACGGTGATCGCCCTCCCTCTCCTTCTGCTGACCGCACAACAAATGCTGGGCCGCCATACCGTCTGGCTGCCGGAACGGTTACGCCGAAAAACTATCCCCAGCGCCAAGCTGGAAAGAGTGATCGATTCCTGCCTGCCATGGGTTGTCAGGATAGAATGGCTGACGCGGCCACGCCTTGGCTTTATAACCCATGGTGTTTTTTCCCATATCATTGGCGCTGCCGGTTTGTTGATGGCTTTATCGATTACGATCCCTCTCCCCTTAACCAATACTGTGCCCAGCCTTGGCATCGCGTGTATGGCCATTGGCGTCCTGATGCGTGACGGGCTGGCGGTTTTGGCAGGGATGAGTATTGGGCTGGCATGGTGCGCCATGCTTGGCGCTGCCTTTTTCCTGTTTGGGACGGAAGCCATCACCATTGTCAGGGATGCCATTTCCGCCTACCTTTAGGGGCATGATGCTCTTTCGTAATCACCGCCTGATGCTTGTCGCCTTCTGCGCAATTTCCGCAGGCGCACTCGCTATGGCCTATCTCGCCCAATATGGCTTCGGGCTGGCACCATGCATTTTATGCCTCTACCAACGCGTGCCGTTCTGGAGCGTGGTCGCTATCGGCGCACTGGGCGCTGTTTGGAATAAATATCCGCGTGCATTTCTGGGCACGATCTCCGCACTCTTCGCCGCCAACAGCGTCATTGCATTCTACCATACAGGCGTGGAGCAAAAATGGTGGCGTTCATTTCTCGAAGGGTGCTCCACACCCGATCTGGGCGGTTCGATCGAAGACCTGATGGCCCGCATCGAGGCAGCGCCCGTTACGACCTGCGATTCCATCCCGTGGATTGATCCGATTCTAGGCCTGAGCATGGCCAACTGGAACGTGGTTTTCTGTGGCATTTTGGCTGTTTTAGCGGCCTATACCGCCCTCAAAAAATAATTTGCATAATCAAAATACTTTGTTATGGTGCCCTTCAGAGTAAAGGGAGCCTTACTATGTCCATTTTCCCCGACGCCATCATCGCCCATACATTGGGCACCTTGCAAAAGATGCACCTGAACGGCGGATCACTCAAAGATCTGACCGAACAGAACCTGAAAGACAGCCCGCTTGTCCGATACACCAAAGGCCTGAAACCTTATCGGGATGTCTGCTTGTTAATGATTGCCGAGCATAGCGGAGAAAGCGCTCAAACCAGCCTTGATGATTTTCTCGAACCTCAGGAAGCGATTAATCGCGCGCGGCGCCTGTTAAAAAGTGATGAAAAATATCAATCCATATACAGCCGCTTTTGCCAGAACTTCGGTGTTTCCCCGCACCTGTTGCCTGAACCACCCGTTCAACAAAAAAAGGAAGAGGCGCCAAAACCAGAAGA
>CAYSGL010000252.1:0-2847 GCA_964430725.1 uncultured Pseudobdellovibrionaceae bacterium | reverse complement strand
CGAAAAACTGGCGCCTTCTGCATCGTTGTACCGGCTTTTTATAAAACTGGAACGGGCGGCGCATGCCGATGAGGAAACAATCCGCGCGCTTGAGGAAAAAATCTATACAGCCCCGCCGGAGCCTGTCTGGTACTGCCGCAAGACCGGTATTGTGTATGATCACTGGTCGCCCATCGCCCGGCCCCATGGCGCGTTCAATACAATAACGTGGGGCGTACCGCATCTTATGCCGGCTGTGTCTGTGTCGCTTGATCGGCAGGACATAGATGACCCGATGATGATCGGTGCGCTTTAAATTCGCATCAATTTTAGTACGGCGAATCCGCCGATAAAACCGCCCACATGCGCGGCCCAGGCAACGGCGCTTCCATCCGGCGCGCCCGTCATGCCAAAGGCGATCGAGATGCCGATCCACAACACAATGAAAGGCAGGATGCCGAACCGTCCGCCCAGCTCGCGATGGCCACGGTTGATCATCACCAGCGCGGCGGCAAAAAGTCCGCTGATAGCGCCCGATGCACCGACGACAGCCTGCATCGAACCAACGTTAAAGAGCAGGTGCGTGGCAATCGCGATCAGGCCGCAGAGGATAGAGAAAATGATCATGCGGCGCGGCCCCATCCAGCGTTCAATCCCGCTGCCGAACGCGAGCAGCATGACGCTGTTGATCGCCAGATGCAGCCAGCTGGCATGGAGCAGCATATAAGAGACAGGGGTGAGCGGCGTGTATAATTCAAACGCAAGGCCGCCGCCCCAGCGCGCCGGAATGAAAGAAAAATGAGTGAATATCCAGCTATAGGCGGCATTGGGTAAAATTACCTGTGCCAGCACATGAACACCGACGATCAGGGCCAGAAGCCATTTTGTCGCGACGGGCAAATTGAACATTGGTTCATGGCTGTCTTTATCGGTTTTGGGCCGGAAAGAGAGAATGTTGTCGTCGTCTTGATTGTCATTATCACTCATAGAGACAGAGTATAGGGTATTTGCGGCAAAAATTAAGCGGCTTATCAAAGATAAGCCGCTTTTTGTCGCAAATGCGATGTTTTACGGCGTCATCGCGCCGAACATCGGGCCGTTGCGCTCGGTATCATATTTATATTTGATGGTTTCATCGCCGCGCGCTTCAAGGCCGCCCCCCGGCGTGGCTTTTTTGATAATGTCCGCTGTGCCCTTAAGGATATCCATGGCCAGTACTTTGACCTGTTGGAGTTGATGCACCAGATTGTCGAGCGCGGTCGCATAGGCTTCACGGGCCAGCTCTTTGCCCATCACGACGAATTTTTCAATTTCGCCGATGGTGGACACGGCGCCGTCCATGGCCTTGCCAAAAGCGCTTAAGGAAATATTGGCCTCTTCAAGGCTGCGCTTTTTCGGTTGTTTGCCGCCGCCGCCGCTTTTGCCCTTTGTTTCTTCTTCGTCGCCATCGCGGTCATCCTCGTTCTCTGTTTTACCAAAGACAATGTCGACATATGTCTGGGCCTGAAAGCTGATGGGATATTGTTTCAGTTCGCTTAACGGCGGGGTGCGGCCTGTCAGTCCGGCCTCGAGCTTTAATCTGAAGCGGTCGGGATCGGACCAATCGCCAACGGCGCAATGGCTTTTATGATCGCCGCCTTGCGGGAATTTCTTGATAACGCGCTTTCCCGGATAGACATTCGTATCCTCGAAATCACATTTTTTCAGTAGTTCCTGCACATCTATTTGCATGGTGGTTTCCCCTTTATTTTCCGAAATTCAAAATCATCTTGCCTGCAAACCTTTAATAAAAGGTAAAAAACAGCAGGCTGTGGGGATAAAAAGTCGCTTGTTCCCCAGCCTCTTGATATAATTGAATTTATGGAGGCAAGTATGGGGCGTACAGGCTGGATGGTTATTCTTGTTGCGGGATTGTGTCTTGCGCCGGCCTTCGCATCCGCGCAGACATTATATAATGCGCCGGGGCAATCGACAGAGGGCGCAGGCGCGCAACCTTTGAATTTGCGCGAACTGATGCGCCGTGAACAGGCGGCGCAAGCCGAGCGATCGCGGCAGACACAATCGAATATCCCATATGCGGCAATGCCCGGTGCTTCGGCGGGGGCAAGCTTTGCCCAAAAACAGGCGGCCCTGAACCAATGGCGCAACCAAAGAGATGCGCAGGCATGGGAAGATCAAAAAAATTCATTGGCATATATGGCTTCGCTAAAAAATCTGGATATGCAACTTCCTTTCCGTATGGAGGACAGGTTGATGCGCGGGGAAATTTTACCTCAAAGCTCCATAGGGCAGCCAGCGCAAACCATACGTCCGATGATTTACCGAAGGCCGGATGAAGATACGATCCGGACACCGCGCCGTTTGTTTAATACACCCGAATGATTGACCGCCTTCTCGACCTGGATGGGCGCTTTGTCGCATTGACGGCGGCATTGCTTGTGTATGGTATGGCCGGATCGCCGACTCCGGACCAGCCCGGATTGATTGAAGCCCTGATCGGAATTTTATTGATATGTTCGATATCTGTTTCATGGCGTGATCCGGCGCGCGCGGCGTTTATTCCTCTGCTTGCTTTTGGGCTGACGGTGCCGGTGGCGGCGGCCGTGTGGGAAGGATATGGGTTTGGCGACATCCTGCGTGATGTCATTCCCTTTTTCTTCCTGTGTTTGCCGTTTTTTGTGGCGCCGACGCGCCATGCAGATACGTTTGTTCTATTGTGCTGTGCGGTCGGATTGCTATTTGCCATGCGCGTGCTGGGACAGGGGCTTGGCGTATTGCCCCCTGCGCGCGAGCTTTTATATCTGGCCAATTCACCATTGGTCCTGATGACGGCGATCATCGGACTTGGCGGTGGTCTTGCCGCGCTGT
>CAYSGL010000251.1:0-2850 GCA_964430725.1 uncultured Pseudobdellovibrionaceae bacterium | reverse complement strand
CAAATAAGGCCCTGTCCCTCTCCCATACTACCGAAAATAACCTATATCGACCGTGAGAACGGATTTCGAAAGGGATTTTGACGGCATTTGGCAAAATGTTAGACACGAAAGGTAAGATTATGGCGACGACAGCACAAAACGACAATTTCAAAAAAGGCGACTATGTTGTCTATCCGGCACATGGGGTCGGGCAGATTGAAGATCTGATTACCCAGACAATCGCAGGCATGGAAGTCAAGCTATACGCCATTTCTTTCGAAAAAGACCGCATGAAGCTGAAAATTCCGGTGGCCAAGGCCGCCTCGTCGGGTCTGCGCAAGCTGTCCACGGCCAACCGCCTGAAAGATGCGATGACAACGCTGAAAGGCCGCGCCCGCGTCCGCCGCACCATGTGGTCGCGCCGCGCGCAGGAATATGAAACCAAAATCAATTCGGGCGATCCGATTGCGATTGCCGAAGTGCTGCGCGACCTGAAACGCTCGAATGACGACAGCGAGCAATCCTATTCCGAGCGCCAGATCTATCAATCCGCCATCGAGCGTTTGGCCCGTGAAGTCGCCGTCGTTGAAAAAACCACGGAAGACAAGGCGATTGCCCGTATCGAGCGCGCCATGGGTAAAAAAGACGCGGATACCAAGAAGGAAGCCGCCTAAAGGTTTTTTCTCCCTCCTCGGAGAAACAAAAAGCGGGCCGCATGGCCCGCTTTTTATTCGCCCTACGCACCCGCCTCAAGGCCCTTCCCGCAGAGACTCTGCGAAAGCCGCCGAAAATAATTCACAAGCTTAACCACAAAATTATCCACAGGATCTGTGGATTGACTCTTTTATCCCCCTGATTCTCCTGTATAATGGGGATGATTCTGGCACTATTTTGAACAGTGGCACTCTCATCGTCGCCCTTTCGGGCTTCTTTTAAAGCCATCGTTCCTGGAATTTCACCGACCGTGTGCCGTTTGTCGCTTGATTATCGATTCGCTTCTCTGGGCCAGACACAGGCCGTTTGGACCATCTCGTCCATTCACGGCGAACTGGATCGCTTGAGCGCCCTGCATGATGCGCTGGCTGAGCGAATGGCCCCCGGCGACCGCATTGTCTATTTCGGCAATTATACCGGCTATAACATCGAATCTGCCGAAACGATTGATGAAATTCTCTCTTTCCGCCGGCGCGTCCTGGCCATGCCGGGCATGACGGCGGACGACATCGTCTACCTGCGCGGGGTTCAGGAAGATATGTGGGGGCGCTTGCTCCAGCTGCAATTCTATGCCAACCCGCTCGATCTGTATTTATGGATGCTGGGCCAGGGATTGGCCCATACACTACAGGCCTATGGCATCGACCCGCACGAAGGCATCCTCGCGGCGCGCGGGGGCGTTGTAGCGCTGACCCGCTGGACAAACGATCTGCGCCAGCACCTCAAGGAATTTCCCGGCCATGATATGTTTATCGGCCAGCAGCGCCGCGCGGCTTATAACATGCTGCCCGATGGCCGCTACCCGCTTTTGTTCGTCAATGCCGGCCTCGACCCTGCCCGCCCCTTAAGCAAGCAGGACGATGCCTTTTATTGGGCCGGCGAGAGCTTCACGCAAATGACCGCCGCTTACGCCCCGTTTGAAAAAGTGGTGCGCGGTTATGATCCCAATCATGGCGGCATCCATATCAATTGCGTGACCGCGACACTGGATGGCGGGTGCGGCTTTGGCGGCACCCTGCTCGGCGCGGGCCTCACCCCTGACGGCGACGTATTCGAGCTGTTAGAGGCGTAAACACACCGCCCCGCCCTGAAAATCTAATTACCTGAAATAATTCAACAATTTACTGCGCCGCAACATTCCCTTGCGCGCACCCTATTTTTGCCTCAATTTGAATCAAGACTATTTTTGTACGGATTGGAACGCACTGGGCTGAAATTGGTTGGACAGGCGTTGCCAAGTCTAAAAAGGAAGGATGATATGGCTCACATTGATGACCCTCAAACCCAACGCGCAAATCTGGCCTATATCCGCGAGGCGATGAATGAACCGCTTCTCGAAAAGGACCACGAGCTGGACCTCGCGCGGCGCTGGCGCGATGATGGCGATGAAAGGGCGTTGCACGAACTGGTTCGTTCCTATACGCGTCTGGTCGTGTCCGTTGCTTCAAAATTCAAAAATTACGGTTTGCCGATGGGCGATTTGATTCAGGAAGGCAATATCGGGTTGATGCAGGCCGCTGAACGGTTTGAGCCGGAACGCGGTTTCCGCTTTTCAACTTATGCCAGCTGGTGGATCAGATCGGCGATTCAGGACTATGTGCTGCGTAACTGGTCGATCGTGCGAACGGGCACGACGGCGGCGCAAAAATCGCTGTTCTTTAACCTGCGTCGCCTACGTGCGAAAATTGAACGTGCGAACGGTGCCGAAGGGCTGAATGATATATCGCGCGCCAAAATTGCCAAAGACCTCAAGGTCAAAGTCAAGGATGTCGAGGATATGGAGCAGCGTCTCTTTTCTCCCGATCAATCGCTGAACATGAAAATCAGCGAGGACGGAGAGGACGAAGCAATCGCCTTTCTGACCGACAACCGTCCGAACCCGGAGGATATTGTCATCGGCATGAAGGATGCGCAGACGCGCTCGCAATGGCTGGCACAGGCCCTCTCGGATCTCAGCGACCGAGAGCAGAAAATCATCAAGAACCGCCATCTCACCTATGAGACGGTGACGCTTGAAGAGCTTGGCAAGGAGCTGGGCGTTTCGAAAGAACGCGTCCGCCAGCTCGAGGCGCGCGCCATGGAAAAATTGAAAGTTTCGCTGGGCCGCCACATGCCCGCAAACGATATCACCGCCATGCTGTAATCACAGCGGACGCG
>CAYSGL010000250.1:0-2874 GCA_964430725.1 uncultured Pseudobdellovibrionaceae bacterium | reverse complement strand
GGCGGGCCGTTGTCCGAATGAAGGAGTTGCAAGTTACAAGTACATAGTTGCAAGCGATAGAAACCCCTCTTGCAACTTGTAACTATGCACTTGCGACTCGCATTTATGGCGTTGATAGCCTCAATATAGGATTATTTTCTTATATTGTCAAGCAGTTTTTTGATGAAAAACGCGCCCGACTCTGATATTTTACGTATATGAAATTTTCAACACTCCTGCGACACATGAAAGCACATGTCGGCAACGATGTTGCCAGCAATGTCCAGCGCGCGCCGCGCCGCGATGTCGATGTCAGCATCTGCGAAATCGATAACACGGTTTATCCGGTCACGAACTGGAGCGCATCGGGCGTGTTGATCGCCGGTGACGAGCGCCTGTTCGCCAAAAACGAAACCGTGGATATCAAACTGCGCTTTCGTTTATCCGACCGCATCCTTGAAATCCCCCACAGCGCCACGATCGCCCGCCGCATCAAGGGCGGCATCGCGTTGCATTTCGACCCGTTACCCGACGAAGCCGCGCGCCATTTCACCGCCGTGGTCGAGGATTATACCGCACACGCCAGCGCCTAGCGGAACCCTTCGTGGCCGCCGACAACGAATATTTTCTCGCCCATTTTATAAGGCGGCGTTCCATCCGCCGGAGCAAACCAGGCCTCTATCCGCGCCGCGTAACGGTCTTCATAGTTGCCTTCGCGCAAGAAAAAACGTGTTTTTTCTTGCCGGATTTCCCCGGGGCTGATGATCCCGTCAATTTCGATCATGCTTTCACGCGCGATATCGGCAGGCGATAAAGGAATATTCTGCGTTGCTTCGTATGCCTTGACATAGGCAACACCCGACTGTTCAATCCTGTGAAACAAAAAAAAATGATACACGCCGGGTGAACCGTACATGGAAAAAGCCGGCAGCAGGGAAATAATCTCTTCGTTTTTTCCCGTCTTATATTCCCAGATTTTCTGTTCGTAAAAAGATAAATCTTCCGTCAGCAAATGGCCGCCCGGATCAAGATATTCATATAACTCTATCGCCTGTAATTCCGCCGGTATCGATAAGCCTTTGGCGAAATCGTCTTTTTTGCTGTAATCATAATAAGCCATCCCAGCAAAAAAAAGACTGTAAAATCCAGCTATAAAAAAAATCAGAACAGATGACGTGTTGAGGAAAATAATTCCAAAGCGTTTCAAGAAAGTCTTAATCTGTGTCATCAAACCACTCTAATCGCGGATGAACGGGTTTTCCATCTTTAATATCAATCGTTCCCACAACCACAGTCTTGGGCATATTGGCACGCACCTCGATCTCCTTTGCTTTACCGTGGGTTTGTAGCGGTCTGGCCCACATAGCACCTGAATCCCATGGGTCGAATTGGTAGGTTTCCTCATCAAGATCGTGGTTAATTTTGCCATAAATGTAAATCTTATCTCCTATCCTTTTCGCTTTATAATCTAGATTAGATTTTATATTGCTATTACCAATGAATAAATAAAGGATTGGCGGCACTATCCGCCGCCAATCTATCATTCAAATAAACCATGCTTATGCCTCTTACTTCTCCCCGTACATCCGCTTAAAGCCTTCGGTGACTTTGGCGATAAAGGACGGGTCCTGATCGCGCCAATATTTCGGGTCGCGCATCATGGATTGCAGGTCGAGCGTCTCGCGGTTTTCCGCACCCGCCCCGCGCAGGCTTTCACTGACCGATACCTTGTTGTCACCGGCCATCATTCTATACAGCGCCAAAACACCGTCATACGAGCTGGCCAGTGTATCGAGCACATAGCGCGGCATGTTTTTTTGGCCAAACGCCAGAAGCTGGCGGGCGACCTGTTTCCATTTTTCCGGCCCGCCGAAATGGTCGACCAGCTTTTCCAATTCGCGCTCGGCCCTGAAATCGGCGGCGATATCCATCACCATCGGCACCATTTTTTCGGCGGCGATATCGTAGATAAATTGCACCTGTTCTTGCGTAAAGCCGCGTTCATGCAAACGGCGGTTCAAATCCGCATCCGGTTCAAACAACCCATGCGCGCAATCAACGCAATACTCATCGGGCGTTTTGGGCGGGCGCGGCTGGCTCGATAATTTTCTTTCCAGTTCGCTGTAAGATTTCACAAGATCGCCCAGCCGCACTTCGCCGGTTTCGGCATTTTTGAATTTCGCAGGAATATCGTTATCCAGCAGGTTGTCGGTTGTGTTTATCATTGTCTTTCTCCTTTTGTTTTAAAAAATATTATTCGTTGGTTGGTAACTCTTTGCGTATCAGGTCAGAGGGCACACCAAGCGCCTCGCCGAGATAGCGCGCGGCGCGCGGCAGGTCGATCGCGCTGGCCGCCTCCGGCCCCATGGACAGCACGCCCTGAAGCCAGCCGAGCGTATTTTGCACACTGCGTTGCGCCTGGGCGCGGGCCAGCGGCGAGCGGTAATCAAGCACCACATACCGGCCATCAAGCGCGAGATCGGGAACTTCCCCGCGCCGGCGCAGGATATTCCACGCCCGCGTCATCAGCGGCGTGAGCAATTCCGATTGCAGGCGGCCATAGGTCGCCCCCAACAGCAACGCCATTTCAGCAGCGCGCTCCAGCACTTCGGTCGCGGTCATACGCTGATCGGCGACGGGGGCCAGTTTATCAGCCAGCAGCGCATGGCGGATGCGGGTTCGCAGATCGTCCAGCACCAGTTGCGACACATCAAACCGCGCGGGCATCTCCAACGCTTTTAGCCCTTGCGAGCCGACGGCCTTGGGAATAATGGCACCAGGCACAAGTTCGATATTGGCGGGATTAAGCACCCCGTCATCGTCGGCCTGCCAGATACCGGTACAGGCGATCGAGGCGTTTTTTAAAATCAGCTCGACAACTTTATTCGCCGTTTT
>CAYSGL010000249.1:0-2880 GCA_964430725.1 uncultured Pseudobdellovibrionaceae bacterium | reverse complement strand
ATAAAGGCGGCATCTTCGGCGGACCCGATTTTTGACGTGCGCTCGCCCATGTCGGCGGCGGCGGATGTTTGTTCGCCGCCAAATCCGCCCAGAATGACCGAGATAAACGAACGGTTCATCGCCTTGCACATGATATAAGAGAGGATCGCGCCCGATGATCCGACCAGCGCGCCGGTAATGATCAGCAGGTTGTTTTGCAGGGTAAAACCGATGCCGGCGGCTGCCCATCCGGAATAGGAATTCAGCATGGATACAATCACGGGCATGTCCGCACCGCCGATGGGAATGATGATCAGAATACCCAGAAGAAAGGACAGGACAACAACCATCCAGAATATCGTCGCGCTTTCTGTGGCGCACAGGGCGACGATCAACACGACGAGAAACGCCGCCAATCCCGCATTGACCATATGTTGCATCGGGAACTGGACAGGCTTGCCGGAAATCGTTCCTTGCAGTTTTCCCCAAGCGATCAGAGAGCCGGTAAAGGTGATGGCGCCGATGGCCGCACCCAGCGACATTTCGATCAGGCTGGTGACGGCAATTTCACCACGGAAACCGATGGCATAAGCTTCGGGATTATAGAACGCGGCGGCGGCAACGAACACGGCGGCCAGGCCGACAAGACTGTGGAAGGCTGCCACAAGCTGCGGTAAAGCCGTCATCTGGATTTTGTTGGCAATAACCGTACCGATTGCGCCGCCGATAATAATACCTGCCGCGATCAGCCATGGATTTTCGACCACGACGACCAGCGTGGTGACAATGGCGATGCCCATCCCGCTCATACCATAGGCAAGGCCGGTGCGGGCCGTTTCAGGGTGCGATAATCCGCGCAGCGCCATAATAAAGCACACGGCGGACACCAGATAGGCAAGGGAGGCAATGGTCAGCATGGTTTTCTTTCTATTTTTTCCTTCATCGTTACCCCCGCGTAGGCGGGCATCCGGTTAAACAAATTGGTTTCTTTTGTCGTCACCCCCGCGTAGGTGGGGGTCTGGTCATTGTAAATCAGTGCACAGGTCCAGCCAGTGTGGGTTCATTTCCTCGATCAGTCTCATTTTCCAAACCCTGCTCCATTTCTTTAGTCTCTTTTCTCTTTTTATAGCGTTTTCAGCATTGCCATGGCACTCATAGTAAACCAGTTTTTTGACATCATACTTTTTTGTGAAATCACATTTTATATTGTTCTTGTGCTCATACATACGTTGCACAAGATTTGATGTGACACCGACATAAAATGTACTGTTTCTCTCCTTGGCCAATATATAAACGTAGAATGTCTTATCGTTCATGGGGCTTGCCGGATCCCCGCCTTCGCGGGGATGACGTTTATGGTTTCATTTCCTTCTTTTTAAACATGTTGAGCATGCGGCGGGTCACGATAAAGCCGCCGAAAATATTGATCGAAGCCAGCACGACCGCCAAAAATCCCAGCACGGATGAAAAGGAAATATCCGCAGGGCCGGCGGCGATGATTGCGCCGACAATAATGACCGATGAAATGGCGTTGGTGATGCCCATCAGCGGAGAGTGCAGGGCGGGCGTGACGCGCCATACAACATAGTATCCGACAAAACAGGCCAGCACGAACACCGTCAGCCCGACGGTCAGAAAGCCGGCTTCTTGCGTGTTGGCGGCATCCGAGACAAGGGCGCCGGCTTCGACGGCCAGTCGCGCCGCTTCATTGGCCAGCGTCTGCGCTTGATTGGCAATTGACGTTGCGCTGTCGGTCAGGTCATAGGCATGGTCATTTGGCATGATACGGGTTCCTTTTATGCCGCTTTGGTTTGTGGTCCGCCGAATTGCGGGTGTATTTGTTGTCCGTCTTTGGTCAGGGCGATGCCCTTGATGATTTCGTCGCTCCAGTCTATCTCCAGCCCGCTGTCTTTCTTGACGATCAGGCCAAGCAGGTTCAGCAGGTTTTTGGCATACAGGGCCGATGCATCGGTTGCCAGCCTGTTGGCGAGGTTCTTGTGACCGATGATGGTCACGTCATGTGCCGTCACAATCTCTCCTGTCTTGGTCAGATCGCAATTACCGCCATTTTCGGCGGCCAGATCGACAATCACCGATCCCGGCTTCATGGATTTGACCATCGCTTCGGTAACAAGCTTGGGCGCGGGGCGGCCGGGGATCAGCGCGGTTGTGATAACGATGTCCTGTTTCGCGATGGTTTCTTCAATCAGCGCGGCTTGTTTGATTTTATAATCCGCCGACATTTCCTTGGCGTAGCCGCCGGCGGTTTCTGCCGCTTTAAATTCTTCATCCTCGACGGCAACGAATGACCCGCCGAGCGATCTGACCTGTTCCTTGGCGGCGGGGCGCACATCGGTCGCCGATACCACCGCGCCAAGGCGCTTGGCGGTTGCAATCGCCTGTAATCCGGCAACGCCGGCCCCCATGACGAAAACCTTTGCAGGGGCAACGGTACCCGCCGCCGTCATCATCATCGGAAAGGCGCGGCTGAAATGCGCGGCGGCTTCCAGCACCGCTTTATATCCGGCAAGGTTTGATTGTGAGGACAACACATCCATCGCCTGCGCGCGGGAAATACGGGGGACCAGCTCCATCGAAAACAGGGTGATATTCTTTTCTGCGGCCTCTTTGATCAGCGCCTCGTTATTATAGGGATTGGCCAGGCCGATCACGAGCGCGCCGTTCTTGATGCCGTCCAGCGTATCGATTTGCACTTTCAAGACGATATCGGCGTTGGTGTTGCGCTCTATGGTCGCGCCTGCCTGCGCGTATGCGGCATCGGGGATCGAGGCGCTTGCGCCCGCGCCGCTTTCGACGCTGACGGACACGCCCAGCGCGACAAGTTTTTTGACGGTGTCCGGCGTGCCGGCGACGCGATTTTCGTCGGGCGCGGTTTCCTTG
>CAYSGL010000248.1:0-2895 GCA_964430725.1 uncultured Pseudobdellovibrionaceae bacterium | reverse complement strand
GGCCTTAACTTTAGTGGCCGTAAAGATCTGCAAGCCATGATCTCGGACGTAGAGGCCGGCACGCAAGAATTCAGCGTCATTTTGGTCTTGGATGTCACACGCTGGGGACGCTATCAGGACGTTGACGAAAGCGCGTACTATGAATTTATCTGCCGCCGCGCGGGATACGATGTCCAGTACATCGCAGAACAATTCACGAATGACGGTAGCCTTCAATCCACCTTGATGAAGAATATCAAACGCAGCATGGCCGGAGAATATAGCCGCGAGTTGTCGGTCAAGGTTTTTGCAGGCCAATGCCGCCTGATCGAAAAAGGCTACCGCCAGGGCGGGACAGCCGGATACGGCTTGCGCCGCCAAATGATCGATGAACACGGCAATCCTAAAGGCATATTAGGTCGCCGCGAATATAAATCCCTGCAAAGCGACAGGGTCATTCTCATACCGGGGCCGGACGAAGAAATTGAGAATGTGCGCTGGATATATCGCGCCTTTGTCGATGAAGGCAAACAGGAAGGCGTTATCGCCGCAGAATTGAATAACCGAGGCATATTAACGGATCTGGAGCGTCCGTGGACGCGCGGGACTGTCCATCAGGTTCTCACCAACGAAAAATATATCGGCCATAACGTCTTTAACCGGACATCGTTTAAGCTGAAAATGCGCCACATGATCAATCCTCCTGATATGTGGATACGACGCGATGGCGCGTTCGAGGGGATTGTCGAGCCGCGATACTTTTACGAAGCACAAGGCATCATCCGTGAGCGCAGCCGAAAATTCACAGATGAGGAAATGCTGGATCGCCTGAAAAGCCTCCATGAAAAGACGGGGTGGCTGTCTGGCCTTGTGATTGACGAAGCAGACGATATGCCTTCCAGTAGCGCGTACGCCCACCGTTTTGGCAGTCTGGTTCGCGCCTACCATCTTGTCGGCTATACCCCTGATCGTGATTACCGCTATCTGGAAATCAACAGACAGCTCCGCGCCATGCACCCCGAAATCGTGGAAGATACGATCCGGCGCATCAAGGAACTCGGCGGCGATGTCTGGCGCGAGGTCGGCTCCGACTTCTTGTTCGTTAATGGCGAGATCAAGGTTTCCATCGTAATTTGCCGCTGCGTGAAAACCACGACAGGCCGCAACCGATGGAAGGTCAGGATCGATACTGGCCTCCTGCCCGACATCACCATTGCCATTCGCATGGACGAGGATAATAAAAGTCCGCTCGATTACTACATCCTGCCCGCCCTTGATATTGAAGACCCGCAAATCCGGCTGGCCGACAGCAATGGCATCGCCCTGGATTCATACCGCTTTGACGATATGGAAGATTTCTTCTCCTTAACCCGCCGCGCAAAAATACCGGAGGCCGCATGACACTAGGCACACGCAGAGGCAAAATTGTGATGATCCCTGTGGACAAAATCCATGTCCCCAACCCCCGTGTGCGGAATAAAAAGCAATACGCCGCCATAGCAGAGAACGTGGTACAGGTCGGCCTTAAACGCCCGATCACCGTTACATCCTGCAAATCGAATATAGCCGGAAAGGACTATGATCTGGTTTGCGGCCAAGGGCGGCTTGAAATCTTCCAAGCCTGTGAACAAACGGAGATCCCCGCCATCGTCATCGACGCCAGCGAAGAAGAAATGATGGTGATGAGTATTGTCGAAAACATGGCGCGGCGGCAGCACTCCCCCACCGATCTTTTGAACGGAATCGAGCTGCTCCGCAAGCAAGGTTATGAAATTGGCGATATTGCGAAGAAAACAGGCATGGCGTGGGCGTATGTGCGCGACATCACCAATCTTCTTGAAAAAGGCGAGGAACGCCTGATCTCTGCCGTTGAAGCCGGACAAATGCCGATCAGCCTTGCCGCCCTTATTGCCAGCTCGCCAGGGCAGGAACAGCAAGCCCTACAGGATGCCTATGAAAGTAAGCAGTTGCGCGGGAAGCGGCTCCTAGCGGCCAAGAAAATCCTTGAGGCCAGAAGGATACGGGGAAAGCTCCTTCGCAAAGGTGTGGGGCCAAGGGGCCGAAACCGCACCTCCTCCGCCGAGGACGTTATTGCGGCCTATAAACGGGACGTTAACAAAAAGAAGATGCTCGTCCGCAAATCCGAAATGGTGAACAACAATTTGATTTTCGTGATTGAGGCCATCAAGCGGCTTTACGCAGATGATAATTTCAAAACCCTGCTTAAAGCCGAGGGGCTAACATCCTTTCCGAAAGTCATAGAAGAATTGCTCGAACAAAGGGGGATCCATGTCTGATCTCGACGGTACCAAACTTCCAAAATCACCCATTAAAATCGGCTTTGAAACGGAAGTCGTCACGCTGGCTTTAAACCAGATCATTCCGTTAAAGATCATCCCGCCGAGCATTCGCCATAGTGTGAAATATAAGCAGATCCTTGCCTCCGTCAGAGAGGTCGGTATTATTGAACCGCTTGTGGTGTCGCCCTGCAATGAAGGAAAAGGCCAATATTACCTCCTTGATGGTTTGCTCCGGCTGGAAGTCATAAAGGAATTAGGCGAGAAAAACATCGCGTGCATCGTATCAACGGATGATGAGTCCTTCACCTATAACAAGCACATCAACCGGATTTCGACCATTCAGGAACACCGCATGATCGTACGGGCTGTTGAGCGCGGCGTATCGGAAGCCAAAATCGCCAGCGCGCTGAACGTCGATGTGAAGAGCATCATCCTGAAAAGAAAGATGCTGGACGGGATCTGTAAAGAAGCGATTGAGCTTCTCAAAGATAAGATGGTTTCCGGTGGCGTGTTCCGCGTGCTTAAAAAGATGGTAGCAATGCGTCAAATTGAATGCGCCGAGCTTATGAACAGCATGAATGTTTATAGCGTTCCCTATGCCAAGGCACTGTTAGCC
>CAYSGL010000247.1:0-2898 GCA_964430725.1 uncultured Pseudobdellovibrionaceae bacterium | reverse complement strand
TTTTTCTCAAGATCCTTGAGTTCCGCATCAAGGTTTTTCAAGCGCTCTTTCGACGCTGCATCGGATTCTTTGGATAAGGCCTCGCGTTCAATTTTTAATTGCACGATACGGCGGTCCAGTTCGTCGATGGCTTCGGGTTTGGAATCCACCTGCATGCGCAGGCGCGAGGCCGCTTCGTCGACCAGATCAATCGCTTTATCCGGTAAAAACCGGTCGGTGATATAGCGGTTCGACAATGTCGCCGCGCTAACGATCGCGCCATCGGTGATGCGCACCCCGTGATGCGCCTCGTATTTTTCTTTCAGGCCGCGCAGGATCGAGATTGTATCCTCAACGGTCGGTTCGGGTACAAAAACAGGCTGGAAGCGCCGCGCCAGCGCCGCGTCTTTTTCAATATGCTTCCTGTATTCATCCAATGTCGTCGCGCCGACCATATGCAGCTCGCCGCGCGCCAAAGGGGGTTTTAACATATTGCCAGCATCCATGGCACCGTCGGCCTTGCCTGCGCCGACCAGCGTATGAAGTTCGTCCAGAAACAAGATAATCTCGCCGCTGGCCGATTTGATTTCATCAAGCACAGCTTTCAGGCGCTCTTCAAATTCCCCGCGAAACTTCGCCCCCGCGATCATCGCGCCAAGATCGAGCGCCATCAGGCGCTTGCCCTTCAAGCTTTCCGGCACATCGCCATTGATAATACGCAGAGCCAGCCCTTCGATAATCGCGGTTTTGCCCACGCCCGGCTCGCCGATCAAGACGGGGTTGTTCTTGGTCCGGCGGGAAAGAATTTGAATCGTCCGGCGAATTTCCTCGTCGCGGCCAATAATCGGGTCCAGCTTGCCGTCCCGCGCATCCTTGGTCAGGTCGCGGGCATACTTGGCCAAAGCCTCAAAATTATCCTCGGCGTTGGCAGAATCGGCGGTGCGGCCCTTGCGCATGGCATTGATTGCCTGATTAAGTGCCTCCGGCGTCACGCCGGCATCGCCGACCATGCCCGCAATTTCCGCATTTTTGGCCAGACTCATCGCCTGAAAAATGCGCTCGGCGGTTACAAATTTATCGCCTGATTTTTCGGCCAATATCAAGGCATTATCAAGAAGTTTTGCCAAATCGGTTGAAACGCGTAAACCGCCCGCGCCGCCACCCGTCACGCTGGGCAATTTCGCCAGATGTTTCTCTATATCCTTCTTGAGGCGTACGGGGTCGCCGCCCGCCGCGCGGATCAGGTTCGGGATGAGCGCGTCCTCATCTTCGAGCAAAACCTTACCCAGATGCTCCGGCTCCAGCGATTGATGGTTGGAGCGCAAGGCGAGGGTTTGCGCCTGTTGCAGGAAAGAGCGCGATTTTTCGGTCAGTTTGTCAAAATCCATGATGATCTCTCAATATTATAAGAAATAAGGCTTATAAAACATTAAGATATTACGCTCGCGCGCGCCGTCAATCCAGCGCTTTCAGGACGACGACAAAATCCAGACCGCAGAACAGGCACGGCGTAAACTTTACTCCATCCCAATCTCACGGCCACATCACAAGACCAGAAAGAAAAACGGCCCCGAAGGGCCGTTTTTGAATAGGAGAGAAGATTGTACGTCTGTAATATTAGGCCGTAGCGAGCATACGCTCATCTTCCTCGGCATCATCAGACTCTTTATTCTGCACTTTAATTTCCTGACTTAAGATACTGGCCGGCAAGCCTAAATCATCTTCCGATGATTGATCGGCTTGTGGTGTACGCTCTTGCTGCTGCGGTGTTTCCACAGCCCAGGTGTTAATAATACGCTGATAATGTTCGGCATGTTGCATATAGCTTTCGGCCATCACGACATCGCCCGAAGAGGCCGCATCCTTTGCAAGCGCCATATATTTTTCACAAATTTGATAGGCCGTCCCGCGTATGCGTACGTCCGGACCGTTAGAATCGAATACCTGATTGCGGCTGTACGATTGGCCCTGTCCGCCCCCGTTTCCATTGCGGCGCGGATTACCACCGCGACCTCTGGAGCGTCTGTTATTGCTCGCATGTCTCATTTGTTTCTCACTTTCCCGTTTTTATCCCGGCGAATCTCTTTGGATTCATTGACTGAATCTGGTTGTCCACCGAATCACTCACACGTACAACAATACCCTATTCGGGAATCGTCGGACAAATGATTTCCATCTATTTTCTATAACGCCGCCACTTCACTCCCCAAGCGGTTTACCGCTGTCTCATCAAAACCGGGCGGTTTCGTTTTGATGAATCGAAGCTATCCCAGTGCTTCGAGTCGGATCAACGGGGTAAATTCAACTTTTTCTTATTATCCCCGTTTGGTTGCGCAGTGATAGCGCAACCACGCGCTCATGTCCAGCCAAGTCTTTGATAATCCGCTCCAGAGTCGCACCAGCATCTTCCACGAGTCGCGCCATGGGAACGCCTTGTGCATAACCCATCTCGAAAAAGGCCATTCCATGTGGATTCAAATACTTGGCAAGCTGTGGATAAATGGTCCGATAGGCGTCCAAGCCATCTTTTTCATCCGTCAGTGCCGCGCGCGGATCGTGATTCCTGACCTCTGGCGCCAAGGATTCCATCTCGGATTCGGCGATATAGGGCGGGTTGGAGACAATCAGGTCGAACATTTCGCCCTCTTTTATGGGTGTAAACCAGCTCCCCGTCCGAAATTCGATGCGATCCGCAACATCGTGACGCTTGGCATTCTCGGCGGCAACCGCCAGCGCCCCTTCGCTGATGTCCACGCCAACGCCGGTAGCGCCCGGCAATTCCTTGAGCAGGGTGATAAGAATGCACCCCGTGCCTGTCCCTAAATCCAAAATCCGTACCCCCTCACCCTCCCCGCTACGCGGGGGCCCTCCCTCTCCCACCGGGAGAGGGCACCGAAGCTTCGCTGCGCCAGAAGCGTT
>CAYSGL010000246.1:0-2900 GCA_964430725.1 uncultured Pseudobdellovibrionaceae bacterium | reverse complement strand
ATTCGTGCTTTCATCGACGCAATCGAGCTGGCCCGCGCCGGTTTTGCGGAACGTGTCGCCCAGATCGCCGTCGGTTCCGGTGATGGGGCCGATGATCTGTTCCATCGTCTGAATGGCTTTGGCGATTTGCGCGCGTTCTTTTTCAGGCGTTTTGGCGCGCGGCCTGAATTGCTGTTGCACTTTCTTCCATTCTCGCGGCCAGAAATTGGCGATTTGTACACGGGCACAATCATGGTTGGAACAGTGCGGAAACGATGTCTTACTGATCGGACGAGGCAGATCGCGGTGGTCAATATAGGAATCATACGATGTGTAATGTTTCATGCAACCTGTCAGCAACAAACAGGACAGAATGATGGTTCCCGGCTTTTTCATTTACGAAAGTTCCACAATGACAGGCGTATGATCCGACGCTTTTTCCCACCCTCTGGGTGTTTTGTCGATCATGCAGTTTTTCAGGCGGTCTGCCAAGGGCGGGGACAGCAGGAAGTGGTCGATCCTGATCCCTTTGTTCGCAGGCCAGCATCCGCCCTGATAGTCCCAGAACGTGTATTGATGATCCTCGCCGTTGAAGGCGCGGAACGCATCAGTGAGGCCGAGATGGATGAGTTTACGGAATGCCAGCCGACTTTCGAGTTTGAACAGGGCATCGTCGCGCCAAACCTTCGGGTCCCAGCAATCGCGTTCTTCGGGGATGACATTAAAATCGCCGCCGATCAGAAAGGGAATGTCGGTTTCGCGCAATTCTTTCAAGCGAGTGTAAAGCCGCTCCATCCACGCGAGCTTATAGGGATATTTTTCGCTTTCGACCGGATTACCGTTAGGCAGGTAGATGTTGATAAGGCGCAGGCTGCCGTTATCCACTTCCAAATATCTGGCCTGTTCATCCGCCTCATCGCCGGGGAGTTTGTCAAGAATGACGGTAACGGGATTTTTGGAGAGGATAGCCACGCCGTTATAGGTTTTCTGTCCAACCGTTTTTGCATGATAGCCATCAAAGCTATAGGGAAATTCCAGCCCCTTTAATTCCTGAAGCATCAAAACATCCGGCTGTACGGACTCCAGCCACTGGCGGACATGATCTTCCCGCGCCTTGATCGAATTGACGTTCCATGTGGCGATCTTCATCGCCCTAATCTTTCACGGAAAAACTTGTTCCGCAACCGCAGGACGAGGCAGCATTCGGATTATTCACCTTGAAGTAGGCACCAATCAGCTCGTCCACATAGTCGATTTCCGCGTTTTCAAGGAAGGGCAGGGATACCGCATCCGTCACCACCGCCACGCCGTCTTTTTCAAAGATGTGGTCTTCGTCGGTGTGGGCGGCATCAAGATCGAATTCATACTCAAACCCCTGACACCCCCCGCCATTAACGGTGATGCGTAGATTGAGGGCAGGGTTATCTTGTTGCTCGCGTAAAGTTTTGATGCGTTTGACAAGATTGTCGGTTAAGGTAATGGCCATAAGATTATATATATGGAACCCATGAGCGAAAAACAATCACCCATTGCCTATAATTACTGTGCCATGCCGTTGGCGGTGTTTGCCTGCCGTCCCGATCAGAGCAAAGGCCGGATCTATGCCGAATTGGAAAGCAATACCCGCACAGGGTTTCAGCGTGACCGCGACCGCATCATCCATACGAGCGCTTTTCGCCGCCTCAAAGACAAAACGCAGGTGTTCGTCTATCACGAAGGGGATCATTACCGTACGCGTCTTTCGCACACGATTGAGGTGTCGCAGATTGCGCGGTCATTGGCGCGGGCGCTGTTGGTGAATGAGGATTTGGCCGAAGGCGTGGCGCTCTCCCACGATCTCGGCCACACGCCCTTCGCGCATACGGGCGAAGATGTGCTGGTCAAATGTATGACGCCTTATGGCGGGTTCGAGCATAACGATCAGTCCTTGCGCGTACTGACAAAGCTGGAGCGTAAATATCCGCGCTGGCCCGGCCTTAATCTGACGTGGGAAACGCTGGAAGGGGTGGTCAAGCATAACGGCCCTGTGACGGGTGCATTGCCGGTGACGCTAGCGGAAATTCAAACACAAACAGATTTGTTGCTAAACACCCATGCCAGCATAGAGGCGCAATGCGCCGCGATTGCCGACGATATCGCCTATAACAACCATGATGTCGAAGACGGTCTGCGCGCAGGGATGTTCGGGTTGGAAGATTTGGAGCGCGTGACGTTGCTGGCCCATGTTATTGGTACGGTGCGGCATCATTATCCCGATATCAGCGATCATCACCTGGTGCAGGAAACCATCCGCGAGATGATCGGCGCGATGATTGTCGATGTGCTGAACGAAACCAAGAAACGCCTTGCCGAACTAAAGCCGGAGAGCGCTGATGACATTCGTCATGCGGGCCGCCCGATGGTCGCCTTCTCGAATGGGATGTATAAGAAGGTCGAAGAGCTTCGCGCCTTTCTGCATCAGCGCATGTATCGCCATTACACGGTTATGCGCGTGCGTCACAAGGCCGAGCGTGTGGTATCCGAATTGTTCGAGGCGTTTTTGGAGCGCTATGTTTTGCTGCCCGATCACTGGCAGCGTCGCGTGGAAGAGGCAGGGGGGCTGTCCGATGATACGGCGCGGGCGCGCATCGTGTGCGATTATATCGCCGGTATGACGGACAGATATGCGATCCGCGAGCACGAGCGCCTGTTCAATGTCTATTGGGATGTGAAATAGGGTTTAACCACAGAGACGCAGAGGCTCAGAGTAATAAAATGATATTTCCTGTTGTAAAAAGTGTCTTATGCGCCGATTACGAAATGAATCCATCTGCATTCAAGGACGGTAATTTTTCGACATCAATTGAAGTGGAAATCGGATCGAAAGACAGCCAAGGGGCAGATATATTTCAATTTAATGTACGAAGCCTGCAAAATATCAC
>CAYSGL010000245.1:446-2922 GCA_964430725.1 uncultured Pseudobdellovibrionaceae bacterium | reverse complement strand
CATGCTATAATATGTTGAATTTGCTGTCATTTTTGCCTTGCAAAGGTCTAACTGCTTCGTTAGACACAGCATAGTTTTTTTTGCCGCCCCGCGAAAGGGGGCGAGATTTGAAAGGCCGTCGATTTTGGCTTTTCCACCAGACGCAAGGAGCGAAATGTACAAATCGTACATGAGCGACGGAGCAACGCAGTGGAAAGGCAAAAGAGAGGCCGATGGGAATGAGGTGATTTGAACAATGGTAATGGTAACTGTCCGCGACAACAATGTCGAACAGGCTTTGCGCGTGCTGAAAAAGAAAATGCAGCGCGAAGGTATTTTCCGTGAAATGAAAATGCGCCGCGATTTCGAAAAACCGTCTGAAAAGCGTAAACGCGAAAAAGCGGAAGCCGTCCGCCGCGCGCGTAAACTGGATCGCAAGCGTAAAGATCGCGACTAATCGCTTTTAAAAAAACCTATTCAAAAAAACCGCCTGATCAGGCGGTTTTTTATTACGGCGTATATCCGGCACGTATTGTGTCTTGTTCTACGTGAAACCATTCTGTCAGGTTGGAACTGGCCTTCACCAATTCGGCGTAACGTACCGATAATTCTTCCATGGGATAGATGCTGTCCGCCGACAAATTATCCATGACCATCCACCCTTTGTCGGATGTTTTAACCGCCATAACCAGATGCCCCGCCCGGTTCCATTCGCGCACCATCAGGAAAATCTTGTCATCAGGATGCAGGCCATGCTCGCTCATTAAAATCCGGCTGTTTTCCAGCTGTATATCCTCGCAATCGCCCTCATCGTTTTGCAGATAGGTCCAATATTCCTCGACCCCGTATTTATCCTGATCCGATATCATCCTCACCCGCGTCATCGTACTGGCGTGGATGGCTTCAACGGTTTGGCTGTCAACCAGGTGATATGATGCCGCTTGATAAAAACGGCTGGATGGCCCGCAATCATCGGGATGCCTTTGGCAAAAGCCCTGTGCGCCGCCGATAGCTGTGGCCGATCCGGTAATATGAAAAGCCTGTTTCCTGTCTGGCCGTTCAGTAGGCGGCGGTAAAACGGGGCCGGACGCTGTGATATCCATATCGTCCTTGGGAAGAGTCTGGCACCCCGCCGCCGCCAGCGATACGGCCAGCGCCCCGGCGCGTAGCAAACCGCTCCCCGCTACCAGCCCGAGCTGCTTGTATGTTTGCGTATCTTTCATGCCTGTCCCTTTTCGGATGGCACGAAATATACATAATTATTAAGTTTATGTAAATAATAAAATAGGCTTAAGCCGTATCGTCCAGACCGGCATTATACGCCGCCAGCCATTGCCTTTCCCGCTCGTCCAGCATCTCCGCCACAATCAGGCGTTCATCAAACGGGGCCTGGGTCAGTGTCTCAAAAGCCAGCATTTTCCGGCCATTTTCCATCAATCCGGCCTCTACCACCAACACCAGATTCTCCAGACGGATGCCATATTCCCCCTCTTTGTAATATCCCGGCTCGTTGGACAGGATCATACCGGGTTTCAGCGGCTCGCTCCCACGCGGGCTGAGGCTGGCCGCCTCTTCATGCACCGACAGGTAACACCCCACGCCATGGCCCGTCCCATGGGCGTAATCCAGACCATGGTCCCACAGCACACGCCGCGCCAGCGCATCGATCTGCGCCCCGCTCGTCCCTTCGGGAAACTTCGCCGAGGCCACGGCGATATGGGCCTTCAGCACCAATGTCGCGCGTTCTTTCATTTCGCGCGTGGGCACGCCAATGGCGATGGTTCGCGTGATATCGGTCGTCCCATCCGTATATTGCGCGCCACTGTCGAGCAGCAGCAAGCCGTCCCCGTCGATCTTTTTCGCGCTGGCCGGCGACGCGCGATAATGCACGATGGCGCCATGCGCCCCGAAACCGGCGATCGTCTCGAAACTATCTTCGACATAGTGCGGCGATGCCGCGCGAAACTCTCTCAGCTTTGCTTCAATGCTTAGCTCGTCGAGCGTTCCGTCATGGGGCTGCGCCCGTAGCCATTGCATAAACGCACGAACCGCCTGCCCGTCGCGCCGGTGCGCCGCACGCATCGCGGCAATTTCGGCCTTGGTCTTGGTGGCGCGCGGATCGACACACGGGTCCTTGATCTCGACAACGTTCGCGCCGGCATCTTTTAATCGCTGTGCGAACCATATCGGCGAGCGCTGCGGATCATATCCCACAGATCGGCCTGAAAGGTTTTTAATATTCGCCTCCAGCGCATCGACAGGCTGCAGGCTGATACGATTGCCCAGATGCGCCCGCACATCGGCGTCGACGCGCTTTGCATTGATGAACCAATCGACGCTTTCATCAGCATGAATAACGGCATAGGACAGCGCCACCGGAATATGCGCGATATCGCGCGCGCGGATATTAAGCAGCCAGGCAATGGAATCACCGGCGGTTATGATGGCGCAATCGACGCCCTTATCTTTCAATCCGGCGGCGATACCGGCGATTTTT
>CAYSGL010000245.1:0-436 GCA_964430725.1 uncultured Pseudobdellovibrionaceae bacterium | reverse complement strand
CCGTACGCCCCGCAATCTCATCGGGAAATATTTCTACCGGCGTATCGGGAACGGCGGGCCGGTCGATCCAGATCGCATCCAACGGATTGGCCGATACGGGCGAGAGGGATATATCGTACTCATCAAGGCTGCGTATAAACTGCGCCGCATGCAGTTTCGGATCGTACCCGATCACTTTGCCTTGGGCGTGTTCGGCCAGCCAAGCGCCGATTTTGATTTGCGCGGAATCGCCGACGGCAAATAAATCCGGATCGACCTGCTGGCGCAGCTGGATCGTATACCGTCCGTCGCTTAGCACAATCGCGCGGTCGGCCAGAACGATCGCCGTTCCCGCACTGCCCGTAAATCCGCTGAGCCACGCCAGCCGCTCGGCACAGGCCGGCACATATTCCCCCAGATATTCATCACTGCGGGGAATAATAAATCCGTCCAGTTT
>CAYSGL010000244.1:0-2936 GCA_964430725.1 uncultured Pseudobdellovibrionaceae bacterium | reverse complement strand
TTTTTCACCTCAATGATGGTTTTTTCGTTACCCGGAATGGCGCGTGAAGAAAAGATAACCGTATCGCCCCGCCCCAGTTTTATATATTGGTGATCGCCGCGTGCAATGCGAGCAAGCTGCGCCCGCGCTTCGCCCTGCGATCCAGTGACGATCATCACGATCTTATCGGCAGGCAAGCGCTCGATATCTTCTTCGCTGACAAAATCAGGCAAGCCATGCAGGTAGTTCGATTCATCCGCCGCCGCAATCATACGATGCAACGAGCGGCCAATAACGGCAACCTTGCGACCCGTGGCGCGTGCCGCCTCCATCACCGAGCGGATGCGCCCGACGTTGGACGCAAACATCGTAATCGCGATGCGCCCATTGCACTCTCGAAAGACAGCTTCCAGCCCTCTTGCGACATCGGCCTCCGAACCGGACACGCCCTCAACCTCGGCATTGGTGGAATCGCCGATATAGGCAATTACCCCCTTTTCGCCAGCTGCCGTAAAAGGCGCGTGATCGGTCGGTTTGCCGATCGCCGGCGCGGGATCAAGATTCCAATCGCCGCTATGCACCACTCTGCCCGCTTTCGTTTCAATGATCAGTGCGGATGTTTCCGGCACCGAGTGCGATACCGGCACGAATTGCACGTTAAACGGCCCTAGATGCACCGTTTGTGTGAACGAGACAATGTTGATGCGCGCATCGCGACATAACGGATTTTCATTTAATTTGGCTTGCAGCACATTGGCCGTAAATTTCGTGCAATAAATCGGGCATTGCAGGCGCGGCCATAGATGCGCGACGGCGCCAATATGATCTTCATGGGCGTGAGTGATGATCAGGCCAGTTATGCGATCGGCATATTGTTCAAGAAATTTCGGATCGGGCAAAAGGATATCGACGTTCGGGAAACGTTCATCCGCGAAGCCCATGCCGCAATCAATCAGCAAAAGCTTGCCGTTAAAGCTGTATACATTCAGGTTTACGCCGAACTGTTCGGCGCCGCCCATCGGGATAAAATAGAGATTGTCTTTATCGTCGAGAAAATTCATTACGCCGCTTTTACATCTTTCGTCAGGTGGTGGTAACAGGCTATCAGCCCTTTCATCGTCAAATTTTCATCATGGGCCTGAATCATATCCGTCGCCCCCGCGAACAAGGGTGAAAGGCCGCCCGTGGCGATCACAAAAGGCTTTACGCCCATCTCGGCAGACAGGCGGGCGATAAGGCCTTCAACAGCCCCGACCACCCCCCAGTACACACCCGATTGCATCGCCGTGACCGTATCGCGGCCAATGACCGACGCAGGGCGCGCGATACAGATTTTCGGCAGCTTCGCCGCCGCTTCATGTAGCGCGGCCATGGACAGATTAACGCCGGGTGAAATCACTCCGCCACAATGCGCGCCGGTTTCATCAATCACGTCGTAGGTTGTCGATGTGCCGAAATCGACGACAATCGCCGGATAATGGTAATGCGCCTTAATCGCCATGGCGTGCAACAGGCGGTCCGCCCCCATTTCCCGGGGATTGTTGATTTTTATCTCAATCCCAAGGTCAAGCTGGTTATTCACGATCAGCGGATCGCTGTGAAAACAGTCGCGGCAGAATTTTGACAGATTGAAATTCGCATCCGGTACGACTGAACTGATAACGGTTCCGGTAATATCGTGAAAGGACAGCCCCGCGATGGTGAACAGCTGATGCAGCCATGCGGCATATTCGTCCGCCGTCCGGCCAGCATCTGTCTTGCAGCGCCACGAATGGATGATGTCCCTGCCGTCGTGAACGGCAACAACAACATTGGTATTTCCGGCATCAATCGCTAATAGCATGGCTTAATGTGTAAAATGGACTTCGCCTGAGGTAAAGCGTTTTATCTCGCCGCCAACATCTGCAAGCAAACCGCCCGCCTGATCAATGCCCTGAAAGATGCCCTCATACGTAATTTCAGGGAGCCGGATCGCCATCGGCGCTTGCAGGCCGTGGGCCTGTGCAAGCCATTCATCGCGGATCGGCGTAAAGCCCTTGGCGCGCCACCCGTCCATATAATCGGACAGGTGCGCCAGAAACCGATCACGAAACGGATGGATAGGCACAGGTTTGTTTTTGACCGCATCAAGGCAGATACGCCCTTCGGGAGCCGCAAGGATATTGACCCCGACCCCGACAACAAGGTAATCGCACCGCCCGGATTCAATAGAGGATTCCAGCAAAATCCCACTGACTTTCTTACCGTCAAAACGTCATTCGGCCATTTCAAGGTTTTGGTATGAGACGGATCAATAAATTCATCCATAGTCTTGGACAGCGCAAGCGCCACGACAAAGGTGATCTGCCCCGCATCATCCGCCTTGCAATCGGGGCGGAGCAGTAGCGAGATATATAAATTGCCCATGGGCGACACCCATTGGTTGCCATGACGTCCACGCCCGCCTGTCTGCATTAATGCCTGTACAGCAAAGCCTTCGGGCTCGCCCCCTTCGGCCGCAACGCGGACAGGTTCTTGCGTTGATGGGGCCTGCCCCGTGACAGTAACGCGCCAGTCAATCATATCAATAAACGGCGAACAGGCTGGCCGCCGCAGATTGTGCCGAGGAGATCAGCCCTTCGGGAGATACAATAAACAGCAATGTGAAAGCCAGAGAAACGGCCAGAACAATTCTCCTGGAATTGGTCGCTGCCGGTTCAAACCGATCGGCGGGTTCATCGAAAAACATGGTTTTGATGATGCGTAGATAATAATAGGCGGCAATGACCGAAATAATCACGCCAAGAACGGCCAGCGCGAAATACCCCTTGGCGACGGCAACCTGAAAAATAAGCAACTTGCCGAAAAATCCGGCCAGCGGGGGAATACCGCTCATCGAAAACATCAGGGCGGCCATGGAATAGGCCATCACAGGCGCGTGATGGGACAGACCGGCCAGATCGGATAGTTTTTCAGCC
>CAYSGL010000243.1:0-2947 GCA_964430725.1 uncultured Pseudobdellovibrionaceae bacterium | reverse complement strand
CCGCGTGCCTTGGCCGCCGCCATGCCCGCCTTGGTGCGCTCGCGGATCAACTCCCTCTCGAACTCGGCAAGAACCGCGAAGATACCGACGATCATCCGCCCGTCCGCGCGGGTTGTGTCGATCATCGCACCTTGTCCCGTCAGCACCCGCAGGCCGACGCCGCGCTCGCGTAGATCCTCGATCAGATTGACCAGATCGCGCAGGCTGCGGCCCAACCGGTCCAGCTTCCACACCACCAGCACGTCGCCCGCGTGACAGCACCGCAACGCTCTGGAAAGTCCCCGGCGGCTGGTATTGGCCCCTGAAGCCTTGTCGGTGAAGATGCGCACGCAGCCGACATCATTCAAGGCATGGAGTTGCAGGTCGAGATGCTGGTCCTCGGTCGAGACGCGGGCATAGCCGATATTCATGGGGCAAAGTGTCTTTCTGGCAGAATTCGGGGGTTTTTGCGCCGGATCGGATGGTGCACGAGAGCAGAAGGGTTCCCTTATATAAAATGAAGTTTCTCACAATTTATTTTGATAATGCAAACATAAATGCGAATTAATCCAGAATAAATACATCACATTTGCTTTGCGCGGGCCGTCCTGTGGCGTGTGCGTCTGAGACGACCGAAAGGGAACGCTTTTATACAACAGGTTTATGGAACGTAACATTCTCAGATATTGTTTTGCTGTCTTGTGCATCGCTGCGGGCCTTGCCCTCTATCAGCTTCACCATCGTGGCGTAATCGCGCAGATCGACCCGTTGACCGCCCTGTGGCTGGGGCTGGCCATCGTCTTGCTGATCGGCATTGTCATCGGGGCCACCGCCGTCTGGCTGTTCCTGCAACTCAAGCCGCCCGCGCAGAAGCAAGCCGATGTCCGCTAGTTCCCCATCATCCCGCACCCAGTCCGGCAACGTATTCTTCGCTCTGTTCGGTGCGGTCGGTCTGGTCGGGGTCATCGGCGCGGCGTCGATGACGATCCTGAAAGGGCCTGTCGCGGGCATGCAAAAGGTCACCAAATACACGGTGGCGGAAAACGCGATGATCGCGGCGGGGCGCTTGTCGATCGTCGCGGCGAACGCGGATTGCGACGATGACGCGGTGAACGAACCGCTGGAATGGGCGGATGCGAATGGCGCGCCGGCGCCCTCGGGCGGGGGGCTGATCCCCTCGGCCATCGGTGCGGCGAAACAGGACCCATGGGGCAATACGTACGGCTATTGCGTGTGGGACCACGGCGCGGAGATCAACCATGCGGGATGCGGCGGCGCGTCGCAGAACCGGCTGGCCGGGGACGCGAGCATCGCCGATGACGCGGGTGGAATTGTCATCGCGCTGATTTCCTCGGGGCCGGACCGGGTGTTCCAGACCAGCTGCGGCGATCATCCGGATTATGTGACCAAACCATCGGGCAGCGACGATATCGTCCTGACCTATACCTATGGCGAGGCGAGCGATCTGGCCGGTGGCTTATGGCAGGCCAAGGGCAACGAGACAGCGGAAATCGCGCGCGACCTTGAGGTGTACAGCGCCGCCGATCCGAACGTTCAGATCTTCGGGCTGGATTCCGCCTCCGACCCGAGCAAGCCGTCGATCAAGGTGGATTTTATCCAGAAACTCTCCGCCGGTGCGCCGGGCGTGACCTTCCTGTCCGACCTGCTGGTCGATGGGGGAAATGTCGGGATTGGGACGAGTAGTCCGACTCGTAAACTACACGTTATGGGCAATGCATCCTTTGAAAGAACAGGCTTTAATCACTTCGACATTCGCAGCACAGATGGCACCGGTGATCCTGTATTAGGTCTTTTTGTCGGTGACGATTATTGGCGCCTCCATCACGATCAGGATAGTGCAAATAAACTCCAGTGGCGTTGGAACAATTCCGCACGATGGACCATGACGACTGACGGCAATGTCGGCATCGGGACGACCAACCCAGCCTACCCGTTGCATGTTGCGTCGTCGAGTGGTCCGGCCATGATACAGGCTATAGGCACAGGGAATAGCACTGATTTTTCGGGGCTACGACTGCAGTCCAGTGAAGCTACGAACAAGACATGGCAGATCGTTCATCGAAAAGGCGCGCCAAACCTCAATAAGTTAATGTATTATTACCACGATGGATCCACTTGGATCAATCCGATGACCCTCCAACCAGATGGCAATGTCGGCATCGGGACGACGACGCCATCTCATCAATTACATGTGTTGAATGGTGGGCGGCTTGGAGGACTCCAAATAGGACAAAACGATGGAAGTGGTGCCTCCGTAGACATGGCTTACCCGTATGAAAGTATAGGCACGTATAATCCTGGTCACAATCTCCGTATTCAATCAGGTAGCCGTATTCATTTTCATACTGGAATGGGAACATCTGAGCCGGACAATAACAGTAAAGTCCGGATGGTTATCGATCCAACGGGCAACGTCGGGATCGGGACGACCAACCCAGCCTATAAACTGGATGTCTCCGGCGAAATAACGGCAAGAGGACAGAACGCTGTCCGTCTCCGCCAGACGAATTATTCGCTTTTTTTTCGAAATGATAATTCGAACAGCTACATGCTACTTACCAACAACGCCGATCCTGATGGTACGTGGAATGGATTGCGGCCGTTTCGCATCAACAATGCCAGCGGCGATGTTTACCTTGGAAACACCGCGCTCTACGTCCAGCATGCTGGCAATGTCGGCATTGGGACGACATCACCATCGGCCAAACTGCATGTCGCCGGAACAGGGAAGTTCACCGGCGCGGTGGATATGACATCACAAAAAATTACGAGCCTCGCGACCCCGACGGCGGGCAGTGATGCGGCGACCAAAGCCTATGTCGACACGACGGCGGCGGATGCGGCGGCGGCGGCGGCGGATAATCTGGGCAATCATACCGCGACGCAGAACCTGAATATGGCCAACAAAAAGATCGTCAGCCTCGCGGGGCCGACGGCGGGTACCGAT
>CAYSGL010000242.1:0-2953 GCA_964430725.1 uncultured Pseudobdellovibrionaceae bacterium | reverse complement strand
ACTCTATCGAAGACGCTGCCTGAAACCATCTCTTTTCCAATCAAATTGGCAAGGTCACGAACAACTTCCGACTCTCCGACCATCATATCCTCCACTGCCTATGAAAACTGGATTATCAGCGGTGCGAAAAGCCTTGTTTCATGCCGGGCTTAACGACTTGCTGCGAAATGTTTTTCTTTCTAAAATGAGCAATACTACGAAAAGGATGACGCCAATACTGGCCACCGCGTAATTCGGCCAGAAGACCAAAATGGAAGACAAACCGAAAGCGAACCGTCTTTTAAAACCGAGGCTTGTGAGGTAATAGCCTTGGGCGGCAATGGCCAGCGCATAAACCCCGACGGCTGCGATAACGGCGGCATACAGTATCTTACCGAGAGGGCCATGCATCAGCAGGCTTGGATTGTAAACAAACATGAAAGGCAGCGTGAAAAGAACGATACCGAATCGGACAGCCTCGAAGCCGGTTTTCATCGGCGGGGCTTCGGCGATCGAGGCAGCCGTAAATGCCGTTGTACAAATCGGAGGCGTCAACAATGACAGGGTGCAATAGTAAAAAATAAAAAGATGCGCTGCAATCGGCTGCACTCCCATGCTGATCAGCACGGGGGCCTCAAGGGCGGCAAGCACGATATAAGATACAATCGGGGGTAGACCCATACCTAAAATGATCGATATGACCATGATGCACACAAGGGTCAGAAACAGACTGTCCCCTGCGACATAGCTTATGATATCCGACAGTTTCATGCCGACCCCGGTCAACGTCAACGTGCCGAGGATGATTCCTGCGGTCGCACAGGGTATGCTGATCATGACCATACGAAGACCGCTTTCCTTCAACGCAGTAAAAACACCTTGCAACGACAACCTTTTGGAAGCGGCCGCGATGATCCAGAGTAAAAGGAGGGAATAGGCGCATGCATACATCGCTGTGAATTTGACAACAAGAAGGACAATGAGCAATACGATCGGGATTAAAAACGCGAATCCTCGCTTCAGCACCGGATAGAATTTTGGCAGATTATCGGCCGTTTCGCCTTTCATTCCGATGGACGCCGAATAATAGTCGACCATGAAATAGAGGCCGAAGTAATGATAAAATGCCGGTAATGTCGCGGCAACACATATGTCAAAGTAGGATACTCCGAGTGCTTGAGCCATGATAAAGGCCGCCGCGCCCATGATGGGAGGGGTCTTGTATCCGCCGGAAGACGCCGTCGCTTCGATGGCGCCGGCCACATAAGGTGCCACACCGGACTTTTTCATCATCGGGATGGTTATGGCTCCGGTGGTGGCAACGTTGGCCGCAGGGCTGCCCGAAAGCATGCCCATCAGGCCGCTCGAAAAGATCGCCACCTTGGCAGCGGCCCCTCTCCGGGTTCCCATTATGGCCAGGGACAAATCCAAGAAGACATTGGAAGCGCCTGCCACATCGATGAAAGATCCGAACAGTATAAACACGATAACCACTGTGGCACATACGCCGAGCGGTATACCGTAGATCCCTTCGGTTCCGACATATATCTGAACCAAGATCCGTTCGACATCATAGCCGCGATGCGATAGGAACCCTGGAATATTATTTCCAAAGTAGCAATACAGCAGGAAAATGAATGATATTATGACCAGAGAGATGCCGACGGTACGGCGTGTGATCTCGAGCAGAATAACGATCGTAAACAAGCCTAAAATAATACCTACAGTAGTCATGAAAGGCTCGATGTAAAGCGCCTCCCAATTGAAAACCATGTATAGGTTCCCGGCGATAAACAATATCACCAGTATCGTGTTGATCATGGTGACGGCTAAAGAAGATTTCTGAGTTTTAAAAAGCGGATATTTATAGAGTGCAATAACACTGATAAGAGATAAATGGAATGTCCTTTGAATCATCGTCTCAAAGGTGCCAAAAAAGGATGTGTAAATGGCGATGACAGAGAGGGTAACTGCGCTTAAAGTTATAAGTACATTGGTATATTTTTTTAAATTGTTTACCATCTAAATTCTCCCTGTCAAATCATGATTTAGTCATGAAAGAATGGGTTCAAGGGCAGAAATTGGATATTATCTCCAGACAGGCATGTTTACCAGGCTCCGATGCCGCTGTTTCTTTGCTGGCATAGACCGCTCGGAGGGCTCAAAATCCATGAATCCAGCTTCGCACATGGACTTGCCACTTTACCCTTGCGGTCCGATGCCAGCGGCGGTTGGATCGACCTTTTTTCATCACAGGCTATTTTGATGCCCTGACGATCCCCTTTTCTTTGAAATACTTTTCGGCTCCCGGGTGAACCGGTATCGTCATGCCCTGGTATACATTTTCAAGGGTTGTTGCCTTAAAGGCACTGTTCACGCTTGAAATATAATCCAAGTTCTCAAATACAGCTTTGGTTGCCCGGTACATAAAGTCCTCAGACAAGTGGGACGAGCAAAACAGAGAGTAGTTCATCATGACCTGCTCAACGGGTGCTTCGATGCCTTTGTACGTACCCTTCGGCAGATAACCGAAGTAAAAGGCGGGTTCGGCCTCTATTATCTTGGCTTTCGCGCTTTCTTCGATGGGAATGAAAGTCAGATTGACCGATTCGGCCATCTGCACGAAACCGGGAGCCCCAACCCCCATATAGAAGCATACTGCGTCGATATGTCCATCGATCATCTTTTGAACGGCCTCGGGAAACCGGATCTTGACGCTGGTGTAATCCTTATCGGGGTAAAGTCCGTGGGCGGGAAAGATGATGTTGTCGCAATCCAGCTGATTATTGGAGCCGGGGGTGCTGACGGCGATCTTTTTGCCTTTCAGATCCGCCATTGTTTTCGCTCCGCTGGCTTTGCGTGCGGCAATCGTGATCACCGCCGGGTAGCTTTGAAACCATCCGAGAATGTCTTGCTTCTCCTTGAACATCTGGCCGTTTCCGTGGTAGGCTTCATAGAGGAAGTCAGGGATCGC
>CAYSGL010000241.1:0-2953 GCA_964430725.1 uncultured Pseudobdellovibrionaceae bacterium | reverse complement strand
CGAAAACAGTAACGTCCGTATGTCCGCCGTATTCCCTGCGGCGGCGGCGGCGAACAAGCATATTTTTGGCAATCGTACATTCGCCCAAGGCTATCAAGCCGTCATTCAAAGCATCAAAGACGACGTCACCTTCGAACGTAAACTGGTTTTGGTTGAACAACGCAGCTTGTTGAAAGAGCAGCTGGTGACACCGACAGAGCAGACGCCTTATGTTGATGACCGTCTGAATTCTTTTGAAACAATAGCCGATCGCGCGCCTGTCGGCCTTGAAGGAACGCCCCATATCACATCTGCATTCTCTGGCCCTGCTTCGGGCCAAACACCGGATGTGTCGCCAAAACCAGGGAATGAAACAGGCCTCGGATTCAGAGCCAGTTTTGGTTATGCGAGCATGGGGATTAAAACGGAAATCCCAGCCCTCCAGACGCCCGTTGCGGACAACAGCAACTGGAGACCTGATTCATTCGGCATCGCATAACGGAAATCAGGCAGCGAGTTTATCGACAGCCTCGACCAATCCTTTGACCGCATTCACCGAATGATCGAACATCGCCTGTTCATCCTGGGTTAAGTCGATCTCGATAATCTTCTCGACTCCGTTCGCACCGATGACGACCGGAACGCCGATATAAAGCCCTTTTACACCATATTCGCCATTTAATTTGGCCGCACATGGCAAAACACGCTTCTTATCCTTCAAATAGCTTTCCGCCATCGCAATGGCTGCCGATGCCGGCGCGTAATACGCCGATCCGGTTTTCAGCAGCGCGACAATCTCTGCTCCCCCGTCGCGTGTGCGCTGTACGATCGCATCGAGTTTGTCCTGCGTGGTCCATTTCATTTTCACGAGGTCGGGCAACGGAATGCCGGCCACAGTAGAATATCGCACCAACGGCACCATCGTATCGCCATGACCGCCGAGCACAAAAGCCGTAATATCTTCAACCGATACACTGAATTCTTCAGCGAGGAAGTAGCGGAAACGGGCAGAGTCGAGCACACCCGCCATACCGACAACTTTATTGGCGGGAAGTCCGGAAGCGCGCTGCATAACCTCAACCATGGCATCGAGCGGATTGGTAATGACAATGACAAATGCGTCTGGCGCGTGCTTCTTGATATTTTCACCCACCGTCTTGATAATGCCGGAATTGATACCGATCAGATCATCGCGGCTCATGCCCGGCTTACGCGGCACCCCAGCCGTCACGATAATCACATCCGATCCGGCAATCGCGGTATAATCGTTCGATCCGGTGTAATGACAATCAAACATTTCAACAGGAGACGATTCGGCCAGATCAAGCCCTTTGCCTTGCGGAATGCCCTCGGCAATATCGACCAATACGACATCGCCTAACTCTTTGAGGCCTGCAAGGTGCGCCAGCGTACCGCCAATCATGCCTGCGCCGATCAATCCAATTTTTGCCCGTGCCATACGTTTCTCCTTTATTCATAGACTCGTACGCAGATTAGAGCACTTCGGGCTTTTTTTGTCACGTGTCGGTTATATTTTATATAACACCCCTTCCACTGGGGAGGCATCCGCCGTATACTATGAAACGCACAAAACGAGGTTTGCCTATGGGATTAATTGCAAGACTATTATTGATCGTCGGCGGTGCGGTTGCGGGGCTGTTTTACGCCCAAGACACATATCATTTCCCTTATTACCAAATGATCTTTGGCATTTTTATCCTGACAGCCCTCGTTGCCCTTCTTGCGTTTTGGCCAGGCATCTGGGCATGGATAAAAAACGCCGTCCAAAACAGACGGTCAGACTGACGGCTTAATACCCAGAAAATCGAGTTGCCAGTTCAACTCCTCGTCCGGTATCGGATAATCGGTTCCCCCTTTGGGATAAAGCAAGTCCTTATGCGGAATGCGGGCAATTTCCTGTTGCAGGCGAAGACATAGCCGCATCCCGAGGCCCGCTTTCCAGCAAAGGGCCACAAACGGTTTTGGTGCTTTCAGATTAATGGCCTGATCGATAATGGATCGCGGCACACCCGCCATCAATGCCATTACTTCTATAACAAAGTCATGCTCGCGAATAGCCAGCGCATCTGACAACACTGCCTCATCAATCTGCCCTTTTTTATACAGGCGCAAGGCACGCGCAGCCGGATCCTCATCGCCTTGCGCTTTCCAGTCTTGTTCAAACTCAACACGCCTGCGAACAACATGCGTTATTTCCTTTGTCGTTTGCTCATCAAAATCTTTGCGCTTAATCAACATTGACTGAATGGTTTTATCGACAAAGGCGGCCAGATATAGTGCCGCTCGTTTCGATAGCATTTTATGCACCGCCAACGGCTGGTGCCATTCGGGGAATTCGCGTGCGCGTTCAACGATACGTTCCAGCGCGTCGGGATTTATCTTCGCACCGCTATTTTTCAACAAAATGTGATTGGCTTTATCATTCTGTGTCTCAACAATGGCCTTACTCACCAGTGGCGGCAATATCTTGCGCGCAGCGATGTCTTCCACCGCCCACGCCGCCGGATGCTGTTGTATAATTTCGAGCAAGTCGTCATCAGATAAGGCCACACAAAATTTTAAAATCGGGCCAGCCACCTCGCGCTCCAGATCTTTGGCAAGCTGCATGGCGATTTGCGGTGGACAATGGGCATGATCTTTCAACGTTTCGGCGAGTGCCTTACGCACTTTTAATACTTCGTCCAGCGCGAGCGATCCCAAAGCCTGTACCGTAAACGCATAAAGCTGGCTATGCTTGTCTTGCGATAGATCAGGAAGCAGCTTTACCAATCGGGCCGCCAGCGCCAAGCGGACATCGACGCTTTCGTCCACAGCTTGAATCGGGGCGACCTGCAAAGGCGTACCGTTATTTTTTGCGACCGCCCTGCGTACTTTGTCGGATGGGTCGTGCTCGGCAAGATAATATAAAATTTCTTTATGCGTCTGGGTATTTTTCGCTAACGATAACCGTTGC
>CAYSGL010000240.1:0-2962 GCA_964430725.1 uncultured Pseudobdellovibrionaceae bacterium | reverse complement strand
GCATAAGAGTGGATTGCTTCGTCAGGCCTGCGGCCTTCCTCGCAATGACGAGGGAGAGAGCAATTCTTCTCAATAACGTTAAAGTAATTCATTCTCCACCCTCGCCTTCAACATTGCAAACGCCTCATCGAACGCCGCGTCAATATCTTCTTCGCTCCCTGTTGCGGCGGCGGGGTCGGGGGTGGGCCAGTGGAGTTTTTTGTGCTGGCCAAAAAACACCGGGCAGGCCTCGTTCGCAGCGGCATCGCACACCGTAATCACCAGATCAAAAGTCTGCCCGTCAAAGTCATTCCATGATTTGCTGTGCGGATCGCCCGGGTCAATACCATGGCGTTTAAGCGTTTCGATAGATTTAGGATGGATATAGCCTGCGGGCTTGCTGCCCGCACTCACAGCCTTATAGTCTCCCGCGCCCAGATGGTTAATCAACGCTTCGGCCATCACCGAGCGGCAGGAATTCCCGGTACAAAGAACAAGAACTTTCTTCATCTAGCAACAGCCACCTTTTGGTGAACAATAAGATGTGGCCTTCGCTGGCATTTTATCCGCCGGAATGCCGCAGGCATCTTTCGCCAAGCAATCCGTTTGTTTATTGGTCAGGATAAAATCCGCGCCGTCAAAGCGCAGGCCGAATTTGCCGATGGTGGATTGTTGATATTCAACCTCTATCTCGTGATCATCCCGGCCCAGCACCTTTTTACACAGATCAAGAATATGCAGGAATTTTTGCGGTGCGAGGCGATGGTCGTAATCCCCGGCTTCCCAGAGCTGGAAGTTGGCCACGGTTTCCTTGCGCTCGGTCCCGCCGCAATCAATGAAATGCTTGGTGACAAGGCCGACTTCGGTCACATGGAAATGCGGCGGCAAGGTCGAGCCGTCCGGCAGTTTGAAATTCACAGCTTCCAGCGTTTCAAGCGCTTCTTTTATTTCCGAAATTTTCATCACAAGTCCTTTTCTAACAACATTTGGTTAGCTCGATAATAGAACACCCCTTTTTCTTGTCCTCGCGGATGCTGGCGAATTCGACGCTGCAGCAATCCTTGACCATAAAGCCGATCAGGTCGCGCACGACGTCGAAATTTGCCGCATAAATCACTGAACGTCCTTCGCGGCGCGATGTGACAATCCCGGCGTTTGATAAGTGGTTCAGGTGAAACGACATGGTGTTGTGCGGCGTGCCAAGCTCATCACTCAACGCGCCAGCGGGCAGCCCTTCCGGTCCGGCCTTCACCAGCAACCGAAACGCGCCGAGGCGGGTTTCCTGAGATAGGGCGGCGAACACGGTACTGGCTTTTTGTATGTCCATATGTCGAGAATAATGGACAAATTGGTGTGGAGTCAATGTCATTTCCTCGATTTTTTTCATTTTAGTATATTTTCGTCAGGGGCAATACGATAGGCACACAGAATCGCTTACGGTTGTGGCCGGCTCAAAGAGTATTCTTAACGGAAAAATTTTCTACTTGGCTGCCGCCATCCATCAGAGAGCGAATCAGCAAATGCCGAGCTGGTTTCAAGATTGATCCTGTGCGCAGCAAAGCTGTACGGGCAATATGAGCCAAAGGTCGGGAATCGGTGTAAAGTCCAACAAGAGCGTTGGTCCCATGATAGATCGGCCATGATACACGCCTGAGTTCTCGGTGGAAACGGCTTAAGGGCTTTGACCATTCCAGAGGCCTCCCCTCCGCTGGAGGGGATGTAATTTGTTGACTCAGGATTTCGGCGGCACGAAGCCCCAAATTAAAACCATGGGCAGTAACGGGATGCATACCAATTGCGGCATCCCCGATCAAGGCCCAGCGGTCACCGGAAAAGGAATGTGCGTATATTCCGACAAGGGGATAGGCATAGCGTTCTGATGCCAACTGCGCTTGTCCGCAATATGTCTGCAAGTCCTTATCGTTTAAGGCGTGAAGGAAACTCTCTGAGGGGATTGCCATGAGTGCTTGAGCGCGCGCGGGCGATAAGGTGAGAACCAGTGAAGATTCATGTTTGTTGTTTTTGCTTGCGAGGGGTAACAACGCCATTGTGCGTTCATCGCCAAATATTTCATAGGCTGTTTCATGAAGGCTCTTATCATGACTCAAGCGCATAACCATGCAGACGCGCCCATAGTCGCGCCGGTCGACAGCAATGCCCAGCATATCACGGATCTTTGAAAATCGGCCATCCGCAACGACCAACATAGATGCACGGTATGAACGGCCTTGTGCGTTGGACAGGGTAACGCTTTTCTTATCCTCGGATACTTTCTGGATATCAAAATCTGTATGCAGAGAAATACAGGGGGTTTCGTTTACCGTTTCATATAACGCGCTGCGGATCAAATGATTGGATAGTATAAAGCCGAGGGTATCGTGTTGCATTTTCTCGGGGACAAAAGAAAGCGCGTAAGGGGAAGCGCCGTTTAACACTTTTGCATGGCGCAGAAAACCCACCTGCTTTTGGTCAATATGACTGTGCGCTCCGATATCGGCGAGAATTCGCCATGCTCGATGCGTTAGGGCGATTTCGCGCCCGTCATAAGCCGGATTTGATAGAGATGTCCGCGCGTTGCGCTCGAATAAGCCTACCTGTATGCCTTTTCGCGCCAAAAGAGCGGCAAGCGCCAAGCCTGCTGGCCCAGCCCCTGCGATGGCGACGTCATAATAAGCTTCAGACATAACTGCATCAACCCTTACTAACCCTGTTTGTACGGCCGCTCTTGAAGTGGATTTTTTGTAGGGCCATATGTCGTTCCTCTTGTCGTTTCGATCCTTAGATCTCGCTAAAATCCATTATGCAGAAAAAGAACGAACCGGATTTGACATTTGTCAAAACTTTTCTATGGCATTTTGATTAGGTTTCGCTTTGAGAAATTTATTCTATGAGAGGCAAAAACCATGACACTAAAGAAAATATTATTGGCAACAATAGCATGTATGGCGATCACGCAATCAGTCGCCGCGCAAACAAGAAATGT
>CAYSGL010000239.1:0-2992 GCA_964430725.1 uncultured Pseudobdellovibrionaceae bacterium | reverse complement strand
ATAGCATAAATCAATTCATATATGAAGTAAAAACATCAATTTTTAATTCACAAAAGAATTAAAAATGACTGTATTTCTACCCCAGCATCCCCGCATAGGTATCGCGGACGGCGGCGATGAATTGCTGGCCGGTGATGGCCTTGCTGCGGTCGATGGAAAGATCGCCGGTGAGCTCGCCGGTTTTCAGGCGCGCTTCGATGGTGGCGATGACGGCCTCTTTCAATTTTTTTGCCATGGCCGCGCCGTCCGTCTGGCCGTTCAGCGCGGCCTTGTGGCGAATGGCTTCGGCGTAGGCGAAAATATACGCGGTCGGGTTGGCAAGCAGGATTTTGTTCTCATGCCATGCCTGTTCAAGGTCGGGGGCTGTGCCATGCGGCGGGTCGGCGAGCAGAATACCGTCGGCGGATACCAGCGTCGAGTCCATCAGGCCAAGCGATTTATGCTCCCCTGCCACCTGGTCGGACACCACATCGCCGTCATAGTTTTTCAGCGCGATAATCATGTTGTTCATTTTCCCTTGCGGAATTTTCGAGACAACTGCGTCGATCAATTGCACCTTATCGGCAAAGGTAATGCCCGCCGCCTTGAATTGATCGGCATAAGACGCGTTAAAAGTTTCATTAAAGATGTCGATAAAGCGGCCATCATACACCGGATTGATCGTATCCTTGCCGGCAAAGACGACGGATTTGTTCATGGCGAGCGCTTGCTGGAACACGGCATGCGCGTAATCGCGGATGGAGGAATCGGTTTCAGTGGTCAGCAACATAACCCCCGCCTCGACCTTGCACCCCTCGACCAGCGTTTGCGTGGAACCGTCCTCGCTTTCAAACGTCACAACAAGTTTACCTTTGGACGGGATAGCAAGATTGGGCGCGCCGTAAATGCCGCCCACCGCTTGCCGGACAATCGTGACATCGCGCATCAAGGGCGCGAATTTATCAATCCCCGCTATCTCAATCGTATTGCGCAGGATCGCAGCGCCGTTGATCGCGCGGCGGATGATGCCGTTGGGCGAATCCCATTGTCTGGACAGGCCGAATTTTGCGGTTTCTTCTTTCGTCGGTGTGATGGTCGGGCCTTTGACGGCGGCCTTGTGCTCTTTTAAATCGGCGACCGCCGCTTCGAGCGCGCCGTCATTGGTTTTGTCGCGCGCCTGCAGCGATATATCATGCACCTTCCAGTCGATGGCGAAAAACGGGGCAATCAACTGATCGCGGATTTCGGCGGACATATGCGGCCACACGCCGTCACCGGTCATATCGACGATGGAGCCATTGATCTTATAAGCAGACGACATGATTTATGCCTTTGTTATTTGGTTGGATGGGCCGAAGCGAAGGATGATCAGGGCGAGAACCGCCGAGGCGACCGATCCTACCAGAACGCCAAGGCGCACGCCAGCCTGCATCTCTAGGTCGCTAAAGGCCAGCCCGCCGATAAATAGCGACATGGTAAACCCGATCCCGCATAACAAGGACACGGCATAAATCTGTGCCCAGTTCGCCCCTTCGGGCTTTTTGGCCCAGCCCAGCAAAACCGGAATGGCGATACAGGCAAAAACCCCGATCTGCTTGCCGAAAAACAGGCCCGCCGCGATGCCCAGCGTGACCGGTTCCAGCAAACTGTCCAGCCCCATGCCGGTAAAGGGAACGCCCGCATTGGCGAAACCGAAAACCGGTAACACCAGAAACGCCACCCACGGATGAAGCCCGTGTTGCAGCTGGCGCGCGGGATGATGGTATTTATCGCGCGGATCGTGAATCGGAATGAACAAGGCGGTCAGAACCCCGGCCAGCGTCGCGTGCACCCCCGATTGCAACACGGCAATCCACAGCACAAGACCCAGAACGATATACGGCCCCTTGGCGGCGACCCCGCGCCGGTTAAGCAAAAACAATCCGGCCAGCGGCACAAGACAGAATAACAGGATGTTCGTCGCCAGACCTTCGGTATAAAACAGGCCGATAATCAAAATCGCGCCGATATCATCGATAATCGCGATCGCGGTCAACAACACCTTAAGCGAGAGCGGGGCGCGCGATCCCGCCAACGAGAGGACGCACAACGCAAAGGCGATATCGGTTGCGGTCGGAATGGCCCACCCGTGCATAACCTCCATATTGTCCATATTGATATAAAAATAGACCAGCGCCGGCACCACCATTCCGCCGATGGCGGCGATGGCCGGCAACATCATCTTCGCTGGCGAAGACAGGGACCCTTCGGCAATTTCTTCTTTGATTTCCAGTCCGACGAGGAAGAAAAACAACGCCATTAATCCGTCATTGATCCAATGCAACACGGATTTTTCAATCTGGAAGTTCAGTAATTCGCTATCCACAAAACCAACATGGAAATACACTTTGTTGAGTACATAATGGTATTCCGGATAGAGAAAACTGTTGGCGACAATCAGCGCCATAATCGAGGCCACGATCAGAACAATACCGCCCGATGCCTCCATTTTCGCGAAATCGCGCGTTTTCAGGATAATTTCGGCGGCGGCGGCCTCGAACGGATTTTTGGGGCTGGCTGGCTTGGAGGAAGAAGGCTGGGTCGTCATGGTTTGTTTTTTGTCCGGAACATGGTGAACGAAACGAACCACAGTATAGCGGGTTCCCGGTGTGTGCCCAAGAAAAACCGTCCCAAAATATTGGCATCAAATGTCATAACACATCAATTCCATATGGACAGGTGCGCGGCGCGGCGATACTCTCCTGCGCAATAAACTCCGTAAAGCAAGGTCGTTATGTCTCCCTCTCCGTCCAATGTTCAGGCGATTGCCATTGTTTGTCTGTCTTATTTCGTTTTCGCCGTTGCGGATGTCTTTTCGAAAATTCTGGGACAGCACTATAACGTCCATCAAATCCTGATTTATACCGCCTCGTTGGGAATCATCGCATCGGGCATCTGGCTGCAACGCACGCTGGGCTGGCGCGGTTTTATCCCGCGCGAGAAAAGACGCTGGCACGTCATGCGGGCCTTTTGC